>JAVLFO010000758.1:0-4500 GCA_046052805.1 Aquabacterium sp.
CACGGATGTCGATCAGCTCCTCGATGATCGCCTCGTCGTCCATCGCCTGCCATTGGCCCACGTGCACTTTGTGCTCGTCAAAATGCTTGGCCAAATCACGCAGGTAGTCGACCTTGCGCGCAGACAAACCGGCCGCACGCAAAGCCTCCACGGGGGTCGACAAGACAACGTCGACGGCCAGGGGCGCGCGCGCTTGCTCAGGGTCTTGGCCCAAAGCCGCTCGCAGGCGCTCCCAAACCGACTGGGCCGCCTTGACCGAAATCTGTTGCCCGACGATCGAGCGCGCCAGGGTCGTGAAGCCGTCGCCACGGGTGTACAGGCGTGCATGACCATGGTCGGCCACCAGCTTGCGCATCACGCGGTCGCGCTTGGCCAGGTGCTTGCACGCCTCGTCCCAATACGGTGGCGTGACCAAGGCCGGGTCAACCGCCTCGACCACGATGCTGACCGCCTCTGGGGTCTTGGGTTTAGACGACATGGGCGCCACGATCAGGCCTTGACCCAAGTGGTGCCTTGAGGGCCGTCTTTGAGCGTGATGCCTTGCGCCGCCAGTGCATCGCGAATGCGGTCGGACTCGGCGAAGTTGCGCGCCTTCTTGGCCTCGGCGCGCGCAGCAATCGCCGCCTCGATCGCGGCCACATCCAAACCGTCGGCGCTGCCGCCGGCTTGCAAATACTGCTGAGGCGCTTGCTGAAGCAAGCCCAGCACGCCACCAAGCGACTTGAGCAAAGCCGCTGCTTGCAGCGAGCCCGAACGGTTCACTTCAGCAGCCAGGTCAAACAACACAGCCACGGCAATCGGCGTGTTGAAGTCCTCGTCCATGGCCGCCTTGAAACGCGCCGCCTGCGGGTGAGCCCAATCGATGTGTGTCGTGTCAACGCCATCGAGCTTGACCGTGCTCAGCGCCGTGTACATGCGGCTCAAACCGGTGCGGGCATCGTCCAGGCCGGCGTCGCTGTAATTGAAGGGGCTGCGGTAGTGCACGCGCAACATGAAGAAGCGGATCGTCTCGCCGTTGTAGCTTTTGAGCACGTCGCGCAGCGTGAAGAAATTGCCCAGCGATTTGGACATCTTCTCGTTGTCAACGTTCAAGAAGCCGTTGTGCAGCCAGTAATTGACGAAAGGCTTGCCGGTGGCGCCTTCGCTTTGGGCGATCTCGTTTTCGTGGTGCGGGAACTGCAAATCAAGGCCACCACCGTGGATGTCGAAATGCTCGCCCAGCAGGCTGCAGCTCATGGCCGAGCACTCGATGTGCCAACCTGGTCGGCCAGAGCCATAAGGCGACGCGTACTTGGCGTCTTCGGGCTCTTCCGCCTTGGCGGCCTTCCAGAGCACGAAGTCAAGGGGGTCGTTCTTGCCATCGGCCACGGCCACGCGCTCGCCGGCGCGCAACTGGTCCAGCGACTTGCCCGACAACTTGCCGTAACCCTCAAATTCGCGAACCGCGTAGTTCACATCGCCATTGCCGGCACGGTAGGCCAGGCCTTTGGCTTCGAGCTTGCCGATGAGGTCGAGCATCTGCCCAACGTATTCAGTGGCGCGCGGCTCGTGGGTGGGCGCCTCGATGCCGAGCGCCGCCACGTCTTGGTGCATGGCCAGGGTCATCTCGTCCGTCAACTGACGGATGGTGATGCCGCGCTCAACCGCACGGCGGATGATCTTGTCGTCGATGTCGGTGATGTTGCGCACGTAGTTGACCGCAAAGCCAGAGGCTTTGAGCCAGCGCTGGACGATGTCAAACGACATCAGCATCCGGCCGTGGCCCACGTGGCACAGGTCATAGATGGTCATGCCGCACACGTACATGCTGACCTGACCTGGCGTCATGGGCACGAAAGGCTCCACTTGACGCGACAAGCTGTTGAAAAGACGCAAACTCATGGGAAATGGCGGCAGAGGCGGTGATCTACACAGAGCGCGGTGGGCAAATTGCCAACACCTGACGGGAGGCGTTAAGCGCTCGGACCGCTCAGATACAATTGCCTGAGTATAGCGGCCCGCCCTTGGATCAGGGTGACCGCCGAGCCTGGGTGAGGCTGCCTGCTGTTATCCTACAAAGGGCCTTTTCACCCTGCCCGCACGCACCTGACAGGCATGGGCTGCCCCGCCTGAGCGTGCGCTTGACCAGCCTCATTTCAAACATACCGGACCATCAACCCATGCAAGCTGTCGCGCCCCAAGTTGGATTCCGCCTGACGGCCTTGGCCGCCAAGTGCCTGGCCATTGCCGCCCTGTCTGTCACGGCCCTGGGCGTGCGAGCCGACGACATCGCCGATGTCCAAAAACTGCTGGCCGCCAGCAAGAACACCGAGGCCCTGCAAAAGGCCGACCAATTCTTGGCTGGCAAGCCGCGCGACCCGATGATGCGTTTTCTGCGGGGCATCAGCCTCTCGCAAGCCGGCCGCGCGCCCGAGGCCATCACGGCGTTCACCAAGCTGACCGAAGACTTCCCTGAGCTGCCCGAGCCCTTCAACAACCTGGCCGTGTTGTATGCACAGCAAGGTCAGTACGACAAGGCCCGCACAGCCCTGGAAATGGCGATCCGCACCAACCCCAGCTACGCCACCGCCTACGAGAACCTGGGCGATGTTTACGCCAAACTGGCCAGCCAAGCCTACTCCAAGGCCCTGCAGATTGACACGCGCTCGGCCGTGGCCCCCAAACTGGCGATGATCCGCGATCTGTTCCCCAAGGAGCGCAACTCGATCCTGGCTGCAGCAGCACCCGCCCCTGCGCCAGCGCCCGCGCCCGCGCCAACACCGGCCCCTGCACCAGCACCGACGGCAGCACCCAAGCCAGCCCCGGCACCGGCGCCTGCCGCAGTGCCTGCGCCCGCCCCTGTGGTCAAGCCTGCCCCCGCACCGGTGGAGCCGCGCGACACCAAGCCTGATACGGCAGGTCAAGAGCGTGAAGTGGAGTCCGCCCTCAAGGCCTGGGCATCTGCCTGGAGCAAGAAAGATCTGGATGGTTACTTTGGCGCCTACGCCCGCGACTTCGATGGTGGCAAGACACGCAAGGCTTGGGAAGAAGACCGCCGCGCGCGCATCACTGGCAAGCGCAGCATCTCGGTCGTGCTCTCTGACGTGAAAGTCAGCGTGAAGGGAAACAAGGCCTCGGTGCGCTTTCACCAAGAGTACAAGGCAGACAGCCTGAACGTCAGCAGCGGCAAGCGGGTCGACATGGTTCGCAGTGGCAACACCTGGCTGATCGTGAAGGAAAGCGCTGGTTCGTGATGCGTGTTGTGATGTGCCTTGCGTCCACCGACGGCGGTGGCGCGAGGCTGGCGACGCAGCCGCGCCGCCGCTCGGTCCGTGGCATTTTTGAAAATGTCACCGTGGCGCTGCTGTTGAGCGGCGCTTGCTTGAGCGCGCACGCCAAAGCAGCCTCCAAGCCCCCGACCACCCACTTGGCAGCGGCCACGAGCACGGCAACGGCAACGGCGCCGATGCCCGCCCAGTCGGTGTCTGCCGAAGCCCGGTTGCTCGAGGTCTACCGCCTGATCGGACAAGGACAAACGCGCCAAGCCCTGGACCGAGCCCAAGCCCTGACGCACGATGTGCCGACCTTCCAGCTCGCCCAACTGGTGTATGGCGATCTGCTGCTGGCCCAAACCCACCCACTGCCTGCCATGGGCAATGCCCCGGCGGACATGGCTGTGCGCGCGGCCCAACGTCTGGATCAACTGCGCACCGAAGCCGCGCGCCGACTCAACGCCTTGCGCGAGCGCCCGCCGTCAGGGGCCCTGCCTGCGCAGTTCATTGAGCTGCCTGCCACCACGCGCCACGCCATTGCCGTCGACGCCAGCCGCTCGCGGCTGTACCTTTTTGAAAACGGTCCCAATGGCATGCAATTGGTCGCTGACCACTACGCCTCGATTGGGCGTCTGGGCGCCGAGAAAAGTTTCGAAGGCGATGGCCGAACGCCCCTGGGCGTCTACTACATCACCAGCCGACTCGAAGCCAAACAGCTCACCGACTTCTATGGTGTGGGCGCCCTGCCCCTGAACTACCCCAACGAGTACGACCGTCGTCAAGGCCGCACCGGTGGAGGCATCTGGCTGCATGGTGTGCCCAGCGACAGCTACGCCCGCAGCCCCAACAGCACCGACGGCTGCGTGGCCCTGGCCAACCCCGAGCTGCAAACCATCCTCAACCGCGTTCAGCCTCGTTCAACGCCGGTCGTGATTGCGCGCTCTTTGCAATGGGTCACACCCACGAGCAGCGAGCCGCAGCGTCGCACCTTGAACAACATGATCGAGGGCTGGCGCGTGGCGCGTTCCAGCGGAGACATCAACCGCTTGATGTCTTTTTACTCAGCGCAGTTCGCCAACGGCACCAAAGATCTGACACAGTGGCGCCAGATGCTTGAGAAGGAAGCCACGCAGCAACGTGGTCGCCCGTTTCAAATCAAAGACCTCGCCATCCTCGGCTGGAAAGACAAAAGCGACATCCTGGTCGTGACCTTTGGCGAAATCACCGAAGGTCAACGCACAGGCGCCGT
>JAVLFO010000759.1:0-2038 GCA_046052805.1 Aquabacterium sp.
GGCGGTCCACACGGAAGTACAGCAGGTCCTTGGGGTCGAACTCGAAGTCGAGCCAAGAGCCACGGTAAGGGATGATGCGGGCGCTGAACAGCAGCTTGCCCGACGAGTGCGTCTTGCCCTTGTCGTGCTCAAAGAACACGCCAGGCGAACGGTGCAACTGAGACACGATGACGCGCTCGGTACCGTTGATGATGAAAGAGCCGTAGTCGGTCATCAGGGGCACTTCGCCCATGTAGACCTCTTGTTCCTTCACTTCCTTGACCACCTTGGACTGGGACGTGGACGTCTCGCGGTCATAGATGATCATCTGCAGACGTGCACGCACGGCGGACGCGAACGTCAGACCCCGCAACTGGCACTCGCGCTCATCAAACGCCGGTTTGGCGATGTTGAACTCGATGAACTTCATTTCGACGAAGCCATTGTGCGAAACAATGGGGAACGCCGAGATGAAGGCGGCTTGCAGGCCTTCGGGTTTGCGTTGTTGCGGCGGGACTTCCTTTTGCAGGAAGGCGACGTACGAATCCTTCTGCATCGTCAGCAGATAAGGAACATTGAGCACGCTGCCGCGCTTGCCGAAACTCTTGCGAATCCGCTTGCGCTCGGTGTAGCTGTAGGGGGTTGCTTGCGCCATAAACTCTCCGTTTCGGGCACCAAAAGGGATGCGCCGTTTCGAATTCAGCCCTCACCCTGGCCTGGGGTACGGGCTGTTGTTCGGCGACTGGCCATTCGGACATTGCATCCGAGGCTTGGTGGTTGGCCACTACCAACCGCTGGCAGACAACCAGGGCGCTGTGTCATTGCGTTCGCAATGATTGCACCCCGGCTCGACCAAACCGGTTCTCCGCAGTCGGTTCAGAGAACACTCGAAAAGCCGACCAGTGTAATACGGATCGGCTTTCGGGTGGCCTCAGGGGCGACAAACCCCTGAAAAGCCGAAAGCCGCCTCCTTGCGGAGGCAGCTGTCAGCAGCCATTCGGCAACCCGCTTGCGCGGGCCGCTGAATTACTTGATTTCGGCGGTAGCGCCAGCTTCGACCAGCTTCTTCAGAGCGGCTTCAGCGTCAGCCTTGGCAACGGCTTCCTTGACGTTCTTTGGAGCGCCGTCAACCAGGTCCTTGGCTTCCTTCAGACCCAGGCCGGTGATTTCACGCACAGCCTTGATCACGCCAACCTTGTTGGCGCCAGCGCCGGTCAGCACGACGTTGAATTCGGTCTTCTCTTCAGCAGCAGCAGCAGCGCCGCCAGCGCCACCGGCAGCTGGAGCAGCCATTGCAGCGGCGGACACGCCGAACTTCTCTTCGATGGCCTTGACCAGCTCGTTGAGTTCCATCACGGACATGCTGTCCAGGGAGGTCAGGAATGCGTCTTTATCGAATGCCATTTTGGGTTCCTAAAATCGGTTAAATATTGAATACGGTTCAAAGCGCTTGCATCAAGCAGCTGGCGTTTCGGCAGCAGGTGCTTCTTCAGCAGCAGGAGCGCCGCCACCCTTTTGCTCGCCAACTGCGGCCAACACGCGGGCGAAGCCCGAGATTGGCGATTGCAGCAGACCGCAAATTTGGGCCAGCAGAACTTCGCGGCTGGGGATCGATGCCAGGGCCTTGACGCCATTGACGTCCAGAGCCTTGCCAGCGTATGCACCAGCCTTGATGACCAGCTTGTCATTGCCCTTGGCAAAGTCAGCGATCACCTTGGCAGCTGCCACGGCGTCTTCAGAGAAGCCGTAGATCAGCGGGCCGCTCATGCTCTCAGCGGCGACTTCAAATGGCGTGCCGGCAACAGCGCGACGTGCCAGGGTGTTCTTCAGCACGTGAAGATACACACCTTGGGCGCGTGCGGTTTTGCGCAGCTGATCCAGTTGAGCCACGGTGAGACCGCGGTACTCAGCCAGTGCAAGCGTTTGCGACTTGCCCGCTTGGGCAGCCACTTCCGCAATGACGGCTTCTTTCTCGTTGCGATTGAGACTCAAGGTCTACTCCTTCAAACATGCCCTTCGGCTCACACCCCACAGAGAGCGCGGCCTGGGGACACACCCA
>JAVLFO010000760.1:0-6751 GCA_046052805.1 Aquabacterium sp.
ATTTCTTGGCCGCTTGCGTGCGCCACCGTCTGAGCGTGTTGCCGCTACCCACGGCCTACTGGCGCGTGCTGGCCACGGCGAGCGACGATGAACTTTTGCTGCCCATTGAACAGGGCACAGGGCCTGCGTCGGCTGCCGTGCCGCCTTGGAGACTGGTCATCATTGGCGGCGAGGCTGCGGGACCACAAGCCCTTGCCTTGTGGCAAGCCAGGTTTGGTGCGCACGCACGGCTTTTGAACAGCTATGGGCCAACGGAGACCACGGTCGTGGCCACGGTCGCTGAGGTGTCGCCCCACTTTGGCTCCGAGGTTTCGGCAAAGCACACACCTCAGCCCGTGAGCATTGGCCAGGCACTGCCGGGCACCCGCGTTCGCATCCTTGACCGGGCGCAAAGGCCCGTGCCCATTGGGGTGGTCGGCGAAATCCACATTGGTGGCGCCCAAGTGGGCCGCGCTTACCTGGGGCAGGCGGCAACCACGGCCGAGCGCTTCATACCCGATCCCTTCGGCGCTGTGGGCGAGCGCCTGTACAAAACGGGTGACCTGGGGCGCTGGACGTCTACAGGGCAGATCGAACACCTTGGCCGCAACGACGACCAGGTGAAGCTGCGGGGCTTCCGCATCGAACTGGGTGAGGTTGAGACCCGTTTGGCGCAGGTGCCAGGAGTGCGCGAAGCGGTGGTTTTGCTGCGGCGCCAAGGCGAGCGCGATGCACAGTTGGTCGCCTATGTGGTGCCCACCGACGCCAGCGCCGATGCCATGCAGGTGCGCAACACGCTTCGCGAACAAGTCGCTGGCAGCTTGCCAGACTACATGCAGCCCCAGGCCATCGTGGTCATGACCGCGCTGCCGCTGTCACCCAATGGCAAGGTCGATCGCCGCGCCTTACCAGCGCCCGACGCCCATGCCCTGTCCAACGGCACCTTCGAAGCACCCGCCACCGAGCGCGAGCGCATGCTGGCCGCGATCTGGGGCGACTTGCTGCACAGCACATCGCCCTTGCAAATTGGTCGCCAAGACAGCTTCTTCGCCCTGGGTGGCCATTCGCTGTTGGTGATGCAGTTGATTGAACGCCTGCGCGGAGCTGGCTGGGGCGTGCCCTTGCGGCGCGTGTTCGAGCAACCGCGACTGGCTGACCTGGCTGCAGCGTTGCATCCACTGGATCAGGCCGACCCCGCGCCATCGGCCAGCAGCAGCGCCATCCCGAGCAGCGCACAGACCATCACGCCAGAGATGCTGGACCTGTGCACGCTCACCCAACAGCAAATCGACCAGGTTGTGGCCACGGTGCCCGGCGGTGCCAGCAACATCCAAGACATCTACCCACTGGCGCCTTTGCAAGCCGGCATCCTCTTCCATCACCTGTACGCCACCGACCAAGACACGCAAGCGCCACACGATGATCCGTACATCCTGCCGTCGATCTTGCGCGTCACCGACGCTGCAAGGTTAGAGGCCTTGCTCGCCGCCCTGCGTGCGGTCATCGCCCGGCACGATGTGTTGCGCACCTCGATCGTGTCTGACGCCAATGCCCCTGCTGCAGGCCCATCCGCCATGCAAGTGGTCTGGCGCCATGCCAAGTTGCCCGTGCGCACCTTGCACGTGGCACCCGACGAAGATGCACTGGCCCGCCTGCAAGAGGCCTTGAGCGGCCCGCAGCAGATGGACCTGACACAAGCGCCTTTGCTGCGCGTCACGGTGGCCATGCACCCCACGGCAGAGGGCGCGCCCGCTGCGGATGCCGCTCCTTGCTACGTCGCCATTCAAGTTCACCACATCGTCAGCGACCACGTCTCGCAAGAGATCGTGCTGCACGAGGTGCAAGCCCACCTCAGTGGTCAGGGCGCATGGCTGCCCACGCCTGTGCCTTACCGCAACTTCATTGCCCAGTCTTTGCAAGCCAGCCATGAGGACAAGGCGCGCGCCTTCTTCACCGACAAGCTGCGCGACATCGACGAGCCCACCAGCCTGTTTGACCACACCGATGTGCGTGGTGCGGGCTCCGCTCACGCCACCGCACAAGAGGCTCGGCGCACCTTGCCCGGTGCGCTTGCGCGGCGGATCCGGGGCCAGGCGCGCTCGTTGGACGTCAGTGCGGCGGCCATCATGCACGCGGCCTGGAGCCTCGTGGTGGCTCGGTGCAGTGGCCGGCAAGACGTTGTGTTTGGCACCATCTTGTCGGGCCGACTGCAAGGCTTGGCCGGGGCTGACCGCGTCATGGGCATGTTCATCAACACCCTGCCCTTGCGCGTGCAAGTGACCCAAGCAGGCAGCCTATCGCTCGTGAAGCAGGTGCATGCGGACCTGCTTGCGCTGCTGGACCATGAACAGGCGCCGCTCGCAGTGGCACAAGCATGCAGCGGCGTGCCGGGCACCTTGCCCCTGTTCACCGCCGTGATGAACTACCGGCACAGCGCCGCACCGAAGGCCGACAAGGGCGCCAACGCGCTGAATGGCATTGAGTTGGTGTCCAGCCAGGAGCGCACCAACTACCCCTTCGCCCTGTCGGTGGACGACCTCGGCGAGGGCTTCATGCTGACGATGCAAACGCAAACTGCGAGTGGGCAGGCCACGGCCGAGACACTGGCGCCGAGGCTGCTGGGCTTCATGGTCGAGGCCTTGGACGCACTGACCGCATCCCTGGCCACCCAGCCGAAGCTGAGCGCCCATGCGCTGTCGGTATTGCCCCAGGCAGAGCTTGCGCTGCTGGCTCAGGCTGGACAGGGCCCCGCCAGCACCCCGGCCCATGCGCGCGACATCTGCTCGCTGTTTGAAGCGCAGGCCCACTTGACGCCTCAATCCGTCGCCATCATCGATGGGGACCAGTCCATCAGCTACGCCGAACTGGATGCACGGGCCAACCAGCTCGCGCATCACCTGCTTGATTTGGGCGTGCAAGTTGGGCAGGCAGTGGCCCTGCTGATGAGCCGTGGCATCGACATGGTTGCCGCGCAACTGGCCACGCTCAAAGCTGGCGGCTACTACGTGCCCATCGCGCCTGACACGCCCACCGAGCGCCTGCAGTTCATGCTGACCGACAGCGCGACGCGCTGGGTCCTTGTGAACGATGCCAGCATGGCGGCGCGCCTGGACGGGCAAGCGGTCGTTCATCTCGTCGAAGATCTGGTGCGCATTCGTCAACAGCCCACAGGCTCGCCTTTGACCCGCCGGGCCGCATCACCGGCCAGCGCCCACCGTGGCGTCGATGCGGTCGCGTACGTGATGTACACATCCGGGTCGACCGGTCAACCCAAGGGCGTGATCGTGCCGCACCGTGGCGTCACTCGGATCGCGGTCGACAACGGCTACGCACACATCGGCACAAGCGACCGCGTGGCACACGTCAGCAACCCCGCTTTCGACGCCGCCACCTTTGAAGTGTGGGGTGCGCTGCTGAACGGTGCTTGCTTGGTTGTGGTGGATGCTGACACGCTGCTGAACCCCAGCGCGCTGTGCGGCACGCTCATGGACAAGGGCGTGACGGTCATGTTCATGACCACCGCGCTGTTCACCCTGCACGCACAGGCCTTGGCGCCTGCGTTCGCGCGCCTCAACTACCTGCTGTTCGGTGGCGAGTCGCTGGACCCCGCCCCGGTGCGACACGTCTTGGCGCACGGCAAGCCCAAGCACCTGCTGCATGTGTATGGCCCGACCGAAACAACGACCTTCGCCACGGCCCACGAGATCCTCTCGCTTGAGCCTGGCGAGAGCACCGTGCCCATTGGCCATGCGATCGCCGGCACCACCATCCAGGTGCTCGACAGCAACATGCATCCCGTGCCGCTGGGTGTCACGGGCGAGATCTACATTGGCGGCGCTGGCGTTGCGTTGGGCTACCTCCAGCAGCCTGATATGACCCGCGAGCGCTTTGTGGCGCTCCCACTTGATCAGCGTAGCGATGCGAGCGGCAAGCACTGGTATCGAACGGGTGACCTGGGCGCTTGGGCTGCACCGGGCGTGCTGGTCTACAAGGGCCGCAACGACCAGCAGGTCAAGATCCGAGGCTTCCGCATCGAGCCCGGTGAGGTAGAAACCTGCCTGCTGCGAGACACACGCGTCAAAGAGGCCGTCGTCATCGCCCGCGAAGATCAGCCCGGTCAACGCCGCCTGGTTGCCTACGTGAGCTGGCGCACCGACCTGCCAGCAGCCGAACAAGGCTCGTCGAGCTTGCGCGCGCACCTCAAGGCGCACCTGCCCGAGTACATGCTGCCCAGCGCCTTCGTGGCCGTGGCAAGCTGGCCCTTGACAGCCAACGGCAAACTCGACCGCCGTGCCCTGCCCGTGCCAGGCACCGCCCTGATCCACGAAGCCCACCAAGCGCCATGGGCCGGCACCGAACAAGCCTTGGCCGGCATTTGGGAGGCCTTGCTTGGGCGCAGTGGCCTGGGCCGCAACGACCACTTCTTTGACCTGGGCGGCCATTCGCTGCTGGCCGTGCAGCTCGTGAGCCGGGTTCGCGAACGCTGGGGCGTGCAAATGCCGCTGCGCCGCGTCTTCGAGTCGCCCACCTTGTCGGGCATGGCCCTGCTGGTGCAAGAGCTTGGCTGCCATTCCAACGCGCAACTGCACCCAGGCGATGCGCCCGCATCCGCCACGATCCCTGTGTCCGATCGCAGCGCCGCATTGCCCTTGGCCTTGGCCCAACAACGCCTTTGGTTCTTGGACCAAATCGCAGGCCTGGCCAATGCCTATGTCGTGCCGGTGGCGTTGCAGCTGGATGGCGAGCTGGACATCGACGCCCTTGGGGCCGCCTTTGACGCCCTGATCGACAGGCACGAAAGCCTGCGCACGGTGTTCCCCGCGCACGACGGGCAAGCTGTTCAGGTGGTGTTGCCACCGACAGGCCTTGTATTGCCCGTGCTTGAAAGCGCCCCCGATGACACGGTCAACGCCGAAGCCCTGGCACGCCAGTCGATCCTGAGCGCGCCGTTCGACCTGGCGCGAGGGCCGTTGGTGCGCGCCTGCTTGGTCAAGCAGGGGCCGCAGCGTCACCTGTTGTTCGTGGCCATGCACCACATCATCTCGGATGGCTGGTCGATGGGCGTGCTGGTTGGCGAGCTGGTGCAGCTGTATGCGGCGCATCAACAGCGCGGCCAGATGCAGCAGGCACGGGCACAAACACCGAGCGAGTTGGCCCAGTTGCTGCCGCCCTTGCCCATTCAGTACGCAGACTATGCGGTCTGGCAACGCGCCACGCTGGGCGGGCAGGCCATGGCCGAACAGGCTGAGCACTGGCAAGACACCCTGGCCGGCGCACCGCCCTTGCTCACGCTGCCGACCGACCGCACACGGCCCATGCAGCCGAGCCATGCGGCCCAGCGCATGAAGGTGGCGCTGGGCGCGCCGCTCACGTCGGCCCTCAAGGCGTGCGCGCAACAACATGGCGTGACCCTTCACATGCTGCTGTTGTCGGCCTGGGCGCTGCTCATGAGCCGCTTGAGCGGGCAAGACGATGTCGTCATTGGCACGCCCGTGGCCAATCGCCCGCACAGCGAACTCGAAGGACTCATCGGCTTCTTCGTCAACACCCTGCCACTGCGCGTTCAAACGAACGAACATCAAGCGCTGCAAGCCTGGTTGCACGACGTCAGGGCGTCGGCCTTGAACGCCTATGCACACCAAGACTTGCCCTTCGACCAAATCGTGGAGGCGGTGCAACCGCCTCGCACGCTGGCGCACGCGCCCGTGTTCCAGGTCTTGTTCAGCCTGAACAACACACCGACATCGTCAGCACCCTTGCAAGGCTTGACGGTCAGCCCACTCGAGGTCGACCCACAGCACATGCAGTTTGACCTGGCCTTGAGCCTCCAAGAGCATGACGCTGACATCGTCGGCGCGCTGGAGTACGCAGCCGAGCTTTTCGAAGCCGACACCCTGGCCCGCTGGCTGCGCCATTGGACGACCTTGTTGCACGCCATCACGCAAGCCGCCCCCGAACAAGCCTGCCACACACTCGGCTGGTTGACGCCGCTCGACCTGGCCCAGGTGCAAGCGTTCGCCCAGGCTTCAGACAATGCGATGCCCGCATCTGACCTGCTGGTGCACGAGCGCGTGGACAACATGGCGCTGCAGCACCCCGAAGCCATCGCGCTGTCGTACTTGAACCACGGCATCAGCTACGCTGAACTCAAACGCCGAAGCGACGACCTCGCCCAGGCGCTGCAGCGGCAAGGCGTCCAGGCCGAGTCCCTGGTGGGGGTTTTGATGCCCCGTGGGGTCGAGATGATCGTGGCCGTGTTGGCGATCCTCAAGGCCGGTGGCGCCTATGTGCCGCTGGACCCAGGCTACCCCGCTGCACGGTTGAGCTTCATGATGGCCGATGCCCAAGTCACCGTGTTGCTGACCCAGGCCACGCTGCTGGACTTGGGCTCCGACATCGCGCCTGCGCACGCATCGGTCACGGCGATGCCCGGTGAGGACATCGTTGCGCTCTCATTGGATGCGAGCACCTCAGCGACACCGCATCGCCCAAGTGTGCAAGCCAAGCATGCGGCCTACGTCATCTACACCTCCGGCTCGACCGGTCAGCCCAAGGGCGTGGTCGTGACGCATGGCAGCCTGCAAAACCTGGCCAGCTGGCAAGCGGCTTACTTCAAGCTGGGGCCCGCCAGCCGCGTTCTGCAATTTGCCTCATTCAGCTTCGACGCTTGCACCTGGGAGTGGGTGATGGCGCTGTGTCATGGCGCCACCCTGTGCATGGCCGAGCGCGACGCGCTGATGCCAGGCCCCGCCTTGCGCAACACACTGGCACA
>JAVLFO010000761.1:0-7785 GCA_046052805.1 Aquabacterium sp.
TGGGGGTCTAGGTGTGTCAACGGTTGGCCATGTCAGGGGCCGTTGAAGTCGCAGCGAACGGCCATGCCGCTGCCGCCTGGGATGGCGGTGCCGCATGTTACCGAACTGGCCACGTCAAAACAAAAAGTACCTTTGCGCCATGGGCAGTTCAGTCGCTGGCTCACAGGTCAGCAGCATGCCGTCGGCGCGCACATGGTAGGTCTGGGCATCGATCTCCATCACGGGCATGTAGGCGTTGTGCACCATGTCGGCCTTCTTGACGCTGCGGCAGCCTTTGACTGCGACGGTGCGCTTGGCCAAGCCGTATTGCGCGGGCAGGCCGGCGGCAATCGACGCCTGGCTCATGAAGGTCAAGGATGTGCGCGCCACCGCGCCCCCGAAGGCGCCGAACATGGGCCTGAAGTGCACCGGCTGTGGGGTGGGAATGGAGGCGTTGGGGTCACCCATGGCCGCCGCCGCAATGAAGCCACCCTTGAGGATCAGGCTGGGTTTGACACCAAAAAAGCCGGGCTTCCACAGCACCAGGTCGGCCCACTTGCCCTCTTCAACGCTGCCCACCTCGTGCGCCACGCCATGCGCCAAGGCAGGGTTGATGGTGTACTTGGCCACATAGCGCTTGACGCGGAAGTTGTCGTGCCGGTCGCTGTCGCCGGGCAGCTTGCCGCGCTGGGACTTCATCTTGTGCGCCGTTTGCCACGTGCGCATGATCACTTCGCCGACGCGGCCCATGGCCTGCGAATCAGAGCTGAACATGCTGATGGCGCCCAGGTCGTGCAGGATGTCTTCTGCAGCGATGGTCTCGCGGCGGATGCGGCTTTCGGCAAAGGCCAGGTCTTCGGCAATCGACGCATCCAGGTGGTGACACACCATCAGCATGTCGAGGTGCTCGTCGATGGTGTTGACCGTGAAAGGGCGTGTGGGGTTGGTTGACGAAGGCAACACATTGGCCTCGCCCACCACCTTCATGATGTCGGGCGCATGGCCGCCGCCCGCGCCCTCTGTGTGAAAGCTGTGGATGGTGCGGCCTTTGAAGGCGGCGACCGTGTCTTCCACAAAGCCCGATTCGTTCAGCGTGTCCGAGTGGATGGCCACTTGGATGTCTGCCTCTTCGGCCACGCTCAAGCAGGTGTCGATGGCCGCAGGCGTGGTGCCCCAGTCTTCGTGCAGCTTGAGCCCGATCACGCCGGCGTCCACCTGTTGGCGCAAAGCGGCAGGTTGGCTGGCATTGCCCTTGCCCAAGAAGCCCAGGTTCATCGGGAAAGCCTCGGCGGCCTTGAGCATCATGGCGATGTTCTCGGGGCCGGGCGTGCAGGTGGTGGCGAAGGTGCCCGTGGCGGGGCCCGTGCCGCCGCCAATCATCGTGGTCACGCCGCTGTTGAGGGCTTCTTCGATTTGCTGCGGGCAGATGAAGTGGATGTGCGTGTCAATGCCGCCCGCGGTCACGATCATGCCTTCGGCCGCGATGATTTCGGTGCCGGGGCCAATGACGATGTCCACGCCGGGTTGCACATCGGGGTTACCCGCCTTGCCGATCTTGACGATGCGGCCGGCCTTGATGCCAATGTCGGCCTTGATGATGCCGGTGTGGTCGAGGATCAGGGCGTTGGTCAGCACACAGTCGAACGCGTCGCCCGCGCCGGGGCCATTCATGCGCTGGCTTTGGCCCATGCCGTCGCGGATGGTTTTGCCGCCACCAAATTTGACTTCTTCGCCGTAGCCGCCAGCGCGCAGGGTCAGGTCTTGCTCAACCTCGATGATGAGGTTGGTGTCTGCCAGACGGAGTCGGTCGCCCACCGTGGGGCCGAACATTTCGGCGTAGGCGCGTCGCTGGATGCTTGCCATCTTGTGTGTCCTGTGTGTGCTCTTGCGTAGGCGCAGATCAGAGGGGGCCTTGGGTCAGGCCGCGAAAGCCATACACGACCCGGTCGCCCGCGTAGTCAACCAGCTCAACGGTGCGTTGCTGGCCGGGCTCAAAACGAACCGCCGTGCCCGAGGCGATGTTCAGACGCATGCCGTGTGCCGCCGTGCGGTCAAAGCTCAAGGCGCCATTGGTTTCGGCAAAGTGGTAGTGCGATCCGACCTGGATGGGGCGGTCTCCGGCGTTTTCAACCACCAGGGTGATGCTGCGCCGGCCCACATTGATGGGCAGATCGGGGCCGTCGGTGATCAGCTCGCCGGGGATCATTGGTCGCCCTTGCTGAACCACGCGGCCAAGCCCATCACCACCGCGATGGCGACAAAGCCAAAGGTGTCGCTGCCGTGCCAGTGGCTCACGCCGGGCATGCCGTGGCCTTCATGGGCCCAAGCGGGTGAGGTGGACAAGAGCAGGGCGCCTGCGGAACGGGCGGCCCATGAAACGAGGGTTGCGTGTTTCATGCTGGTGCTTTCTGGGGTGTGTGGTGGCGGTGGATGGGGGTGATCGTCACAAACTCTTCGGTTGCTGCGCTCAATTTGCACCAATGTGATGCGAATTGACGGGGCGTTACCCGCGCCATGCAATGGGTTGGTGCACGGTGACCAATTTGGTGCCATCAGGGAAGGTGGCCTCAACCTGGATGTCGGGGATCATGTCGGCCACGCCGTCCATGACGTCTTCGCGGGTGAGCACGGTTTTGCCTTCGCTCATGAGTGCGGCCACGCTCTTGCCATCACGAGCGCCTTCCATGATGGCTGCGGTGATCAAGGCCACGGACTCTGGGTAGTTGAGCTTGAGCCCGCGTGCCTTTCGACGTTCGGCCAGCAAGGCGGCCGTGAAGATCAGCAGCTTGTCTTTTTCGCGTGGGGTCAGTTCCATGGGGCGTGCTTTTAAAAGAGGTGGGCGGCATCGAAATTGCGACACCAAGCCTACGATAACGCCACATCATGCAAGAGCCAGACCAAACCCAACGCATCCTTGTTCAAGCCGGGACGCCCCTTGATGCGCCAGGCGCCACCGAGGCCTTGCAGCGCGTGGTCAAGGTGCGACGCGACTACAACACCTGGGTCGCGTCTGAAACACTCGAAGACTACGCCTTGCGCTTCACGCCGCGATCGGCTCGACGCTGGAGCGAGTGGCGTGTGGCCAACACGGCTTTCGGCGCGGCCTCGTTTCTGGTGCTGGAGGCCGTGGGCGCCACCTTGTTGGTTGACCACGGTTTCGTCAATGCGTTTTGGGCGATCTTGGCCACCGGCCTGATCATCTTGTTGGCCGGTTGGCCCATCAGCGTCTATGCCGCCCGTCACGGCGTTGACATGGACCTGCTGACCCGAGGGGCAGGATTCGGCTACATCGGCTCGACCATCACCTCGCTGATCTACGCCTCGTTCACCTTCATCTTCTTTGCGCGGGAGGCCGCCGTCATGGCCTACGCGCTCGACTTGGCCTTTGACATCCCGCCCGCTTGGGGCTACTTGATTTGCGCATTGGCGGTGGTGCCGCTGGTCACGCACGGCGTCACCATCATCAGCCGTTTGCAACTGCTGACCTTGCCCATCTGGCTTTGCATGCTGGTGGTGCCTTTTGTGTATGTGTTCCATGCGCACCCCGGCATCTTGCAAGACCTCAGCGCCTATGCCGGGCAGGCTGGCGACCAACCTGGCTTTGACCTGCTCTCGTTTGGTTCGGCCTTGACGGTGGGTGTGGCCTTGATCACGCAAATGGGCGAGCAGGCCGACTACCTGCGCTTCATGCCTGAGGAGCGACCTGGGCGTCGCGGGCGCTGGCTGGCGGCGGTCTTCATTGGCGGTCCCGGCTGGGTCATCCCTGGGGTGCTCAAGATGTTGGGCGGTGCCTTGCTGGCCTATCTGGCCATCAGCCTGTCGGTGCCCGTTGAGCGCGCACTTGACCCCAATCAGATGTACCTCGTGGCATGGGAGCTGGTCTTCGCACACCAGTCTTGGGCGATTGCGGCTGTGGCTGTGTTCGTCGTGATCTCGCAGATCAAGATCAATGTGACCAATGCCTATGCGGGGTCGCTGGCCTGGTCCAATTTTTTCGCGCGTGTCACGCACAGCCACCCCGGGCGCGTGGTGTGGGTGGTGTTCAACGCGGTCATTGCGCTGCTGCTGATGGAGCTCAACCTCTTCCAGGCTTTGAGCAAGGTGCTCGGCCTGTACTCCAACATCGCGATTGCCTGGATCATGACGGTGGTGGCCGACCTGGTCATCAACAAGCCCATGGGCTGGTCACCCAAGGGCATCGAGTTCAAGCGTGCTCACCTGTTTGACATCAACCCGGTGGGGGTTGGCGCCATGGGCCTGGCCTCGTTGGTGTCGGTCATGGCCTATGTGGGCTGGCTGGGGGACTTGGCCCAGGCGTTTTCAGCCGTGATCGCCATGGTGGTGGCTTTGCTGACCTCGCCACTGATCGCGTGGCGCACACAGGGGCGCTATTACCTGGCGCGCCAGCCCTTTGCGCAAGGCGATGCGCCGCTGGATGGCGTGGTGCCGCATGTGCCGCACGGATCTTTGGCGCCCGATGGCAAGCCGCTGGCCAAGGTGATTCGTTTGCGCGCTTTGCACCGCTGCACTGTGTGCGAGTCTGAGTACGAGCAAGACGACGTGGCCCATTGCCCGGCGTACCAGGGCTTCATTTGTTCACTGTGCTGCTCGCTCGATGCCCGCTGCCAAGACCTGTGCAAGCCCAAGGCCAGTTGGGCGCAGCAGTGGCGTGAGCTGGGCCAGCGCTTGATGCCGCAGGCCTTGTGGCAGCGGCTGGACACCGAGCTGGGGCAGTTTTTGCTGGTCATGCTGGTGCTCACGCCCCTCTTGGCCGGCGTGTTTGGCCTCGTCTACCAACAGCAGGTGCGTGACCTGGATGTGCTGGACCTGACCTCGACCGAAGCGGCGGCCGATGTGCTGCGTGCGGCCTTCGTGAAGGTGTTCGCCGCCCTGGCGCTGGTGCTGGGCGTGGTGGCGTGGTGGGTGGTGCTGACGCACAAAAGCCGTCAGGTCGCGCAAGAAGAGTCCAACCGACAGACGCATTTGCTGGTGCGCGAAATCGACCTGCACCGCATCACCGATGACAAGCTGCAGCAGGCCAAGCAAACCGCCGAGCAAGCCAACCAGGCCAAGAGCCGCTACATCTCGACCATCAGCCACGAGCTGCGCACGCCGCTCAATGGCATCTTGGGGTATGCGCAGTTGCTTGACGAAGACAGTCGCCTGCCCGAGCACGTCAAGCACGCGGTGGGCGTGATCAAGCGGGGCGGCGACCATTTGCTGTCTTTGATCGAGGGCACGCTCGACATCGCGCGCATTGAGGGTGGCAAGCTCACGCTCGACGTCAAGCCGGTGCGCCTGGGCGACCTGCTACAGCAAATCACCGGCCTGATCGAGCACGAAGCCCGCGCCAAACACCTGCGCTTCGTGGCCGACATCGACCCCGCCTTGCCCGAGGCCGTCCGCGCCGATGAGCGCCGTGTGCGCCAAATCCTCATCAATGTGCTCGGCAACGCCGTCAAGTTCACGACGCAAGGGCAGGTCACCTTCAAGGTGCGCTACGCCCGAGAGATTGCGCAGATTGACATCACCGATACCGGACCGGGCATTTCAGACGAAGAACTCGACAAGGTGTTCGAACCCTTCGCGCGGGGCTCCTCGGCGGCAGGCCATTCGGCCAGTGGCACCGGACTGGGCTTGACCATCAGCAAAATGCTGACCGACCTGATGGGTGGCGAAATGCGAGTCAGCAGCGTGTTGGGGCAGGGCACCACGTTCAGCATCCGGCTGTTCTTGCCTCAGGTGCGCGCCGCCGATGTGCCCCGTGTGGTGGGGCGCGGCCAGCGCACAGGCTATGTGGGCGAGCGCCAGCGCATCTGGGTGGTCGACAACGAAGAAGCCGACCGTGGCCTGCTGGTACGCGTGCTCGAGCCCCTGGGATTTGAGGTGACGCCGTTTGCCTCAGGCATCGACTGCCTCGCGCAATTACGCCATGGGCCGCAGATGCTCAAGCCCCAAGCCATTTTCATGGACCTGGCCATGCCCGGACTCGATGGGTGGGCGACCCTGCGCGCCATCCAGGCCGAGTCGCTCAGCGCGGCCCCTGCGGCCATCGTGTCGGCCAATGCCTTTGACAAGGCCTTGGACAACGATGTGGGCATCACACCGGAAGACTTCATCGTCAAACCCGTGCGTGTGGGCGAGCTGCTGGACTGGCTGGGCAAGCGCCTGCAACTGCAATGGATCGTGGCCGAGCGCGCGGATGCCTCTGCGGCCCATGCCACGCCCAAGACCGGCTCTGGCGACGCGGATGTGTTGCCCTCATTGGAGGCCCTGCACAGCTTGGAAGACCAGATTCATGCGGGCTACATCAGGGGCGTGCACAAGGCGCTGGACCAGATTGCGGCGGCCGAGCCGCAATGCGATGCCTTTGTCCAGCGCTTGCGCGGCATGGCCAAACAGTTTCAGCTCGATGCCATGGCGCAATTGCTGGCACAGGCTTTGGCCCAGGCACAATCGCGTGCCTGACGCCCCATCCCACGAAAGCCGTTGTACGCCCAATGCTTGAGAGACTCGACCGCAGCCGCACCGACGTCGTCCTCATCGTGGACGACGTGCCCGACAACCTCTCGCTCTTGCACGATGCGCTGGACGAGGCGGGCTACACCGTGCTGGTGGCCACCCACGGCGAGGCGGCCTTGCTGCGCGCCACCCAGGCCGTGCCTGACATCATCTTGCTGGACGCGATCATGCCGGGCATCGATGGCTTCGAGGTGGCCCGTCGGCTCAAGGCCCAGCCTGAAACCGCGCACATCCCCATCGTTTTCATGACCGGCTTGACCGAGACAGAGCACGTCGTGGCTGCGTTTGATGCCGGTGGGGTCGATTACGTCATCAAGCCCCTGCGGCCTCGTGAGGTGCTGGCCCGCATTGCGTCGCACATGCAAAGCGCGCGTCAAGCCCGACAGGCGCGCAACGCCCTGGATGCTTTTGGTCATGCATCGCTCACCGTGCGCGTCAGTGACGGCCGCATCTTGTGGCAAACGCCCTTGGCGCGCACCTTGATGCAGCGCTACTTTGACTCGCCCGACACGGTCTCGCCGCCCGAGTTGGTCGACTGGTTGGGCATGGCGGTGCAACGCACTTTGCAAGACGCAGCTCAAGGCACGCAGGCCGTGTCGCCGCCCCTGTGGGCTGTCAATCAAGGCGGTAGTCGCTTGAGCTTTGCTTTGCACCAGCCCACCGGCGACGACGAGTGGCTGCTGGTGATGCAAGAAAGCTCAGACCAAGCTGCCATGGACGCCCTGAGCCAGGAATTCAAGCTCACCACGCGCGAAGGCGAGGTGCTCTACTGGGTGGTCAAGGGCAAGACCAACCGAGACATTGGCGACATCTTGGGCAGCAGCCCGGCCACCGTCAAAAAGCAGCTTGAGCACGTGTTTGCCAAGCTTGGCGTTGAAACGCGCACCGCCGCAGCGGGGCTGGCCATGAGCCGCGTGGCGCAGCTCAAAATGCGCTGAACGCCCGAAGCAGCATCACTGCCTCGACGGGCGCTCAGGCAAAGCTCATTTCGCGGCCGGCGCGTCCAGGGTGGACTGCAGCTTTTGCATGTCCAAGTCGCCCGTCCACTTCGCCACCACCAGCGTGGCCACGCCATTGCCCACCAAGTTGGTCAGCGCGCGGGCCTCTGACATGAAGCGGTCGATGCCCAAGATCAAGGCCAGGCCCGCGACAGGCACATGCCCCACGGCCGACAAGGTTGCAGCCAGCACGATGAAGCCGCTGCCCGTGATGCCGGCGGCGCCTTTGGACGTCAGCAGCAGCACGGCCAGCAAGGTGATCTGCTGAGTCAAGGTCATGGGTGTG
>JAVLFO010000762.1:0-2817 GCA_046052805.1 Aquabacterium sp.
CGTGCCAGCACCAGCCGAAGTGGCCGGTCCGCTGATGGAAAAGCTCAAAACCACCAAGAACGCCCCCGACTTCGTCGAAGTGATGAAGGCCAGCGGCGTGAAGTTCTCGGCCAACCAAATCACGCAAGCGGCCGAGGGCCTGCCCATGAACATCCTCGAGCCATTGAGCCGCGTGGGTGATGGCGAAGCCCTCTACATCACCGGCTCTGACGGTTTCAAGGCCGTCTTGGTCGTGGCCAGCAAGAGCCAGCCTGTGGCTTTTGAGCAAGCCAAGCCTGCCATCGAACAATTCCTGACCGCCGAGCGCCGTCGCGATTTCGCGCAAAAAGAGATCAAGAGTTTGCGCACAGCGGCGAAATTGGAATACATCGGCAAGTTTGCTGAAAAGGCAGCTTCTGGTGCTGCGCCTGCCAGCGCACCAGCAGCTGCAGCCTCTGAAGCGGCCTCCGGTGCACTCGATGCCAATGCGCTCAGCAAAGGCCTCTCGGGCTTGAAGTGATCAGCCTGCGTGCTGAGAAGTCCCGTCAGCACTGAGCTGATGGGACTTGGTTTTTGGGCTTGGCCCTACGTGATTGAGATGAACATCAGTATGTTCTCGGAGTTGACGACATGACGCTTGACCAGTTTTTTCGAATCATCAGAGCGCGGTGGCTGCTTGTGGCTGCCATCTCGATGCTGGTCATCACAGCGACCCTCATCACCAGCCTGCTCCTGCCCAAAAGCTACACCGCCGCTGCCAGCCTGATGGTCGAAGTCAAGCCTGACCCCGTCACCGCGATTTCTGTGTCCGCCCAACCCGGTCAGTATTTGGCCACCCAGGTGGACATCATCAAAAGCGCCATGGTGGCCCAGAGGGTCGTCAAGCAAACCAACCTTGGCAACAACCCAGTGATGCGTCAACGCTGGGAGCGCGAGACCAACCTCAAAGGCGACTACAACGCCTGGCTGGCTGACCTGATTGGCAAAGGCTTGGACGTCAAGCCGTCGCGCGAATCCAGTGTCATCACGGTCAATTACGAAGGCGCGGATCCCGCATTTGCTGCCTCCATGGCCAACGCCTTCGCCAAGGCCTACATGGACTCGGCTGTGCAGATTCGCGTCGACCCAGCCCGCCAGTACGCTGACTTTTTTGAAGAACGCGCGCGGCTGGCCCGAGAAAAGCTGGAAAAGGCCCAAATCCGCCTCTCTGAAGCTCAAAGCAAAAAGGGCATCGTCGCGACCGACGAACGCCTTGATTACGAAAATACCCGATTGAACGAGCTGTCTAGCCAAATCACCCAGCTGCAGGCCATGAAGGCCGAATCCAGCAACCGCAACCGAGAGGCACAGCAAAACGCTGATCGCGTTCAAGACGTGGTCAACAACACCTTGATCAGTGGTCTGAAAAGCCAACAGGCGCTTCTGGAAGCCAAGCTCAACGAGCAACTGGCTCACTACGGCGACAACCACCCTGCGATCGTTGAGGCGCGCGCCAACCTTGACAACCTCCGTGAGCGCATCAAGCTCGAAACGCGGAAGGTGGCGGCAGGCGTGAGCACGGTGAACGACATCAATGGTGCTCGCATCAATGAAGCCATGGCCTTGTTTCAAGCCCAGCGTGAAAAGGTGCTGCGGCTGAAGGGCGAGCGCGGAGAAATTCAAGTGCTCGAGCGTGAGGTTGAAAGCGCACAACGCATTTTTGACTCCATCCAAGCGCGCCTGAGCCAAGTGAACCTGGAAAGCAGCAGCAGCCAGTCCAACGTTTACATCATCAACGCGGCCACAGAGCCCAACAAGCCCACTTCGCCGCGCATCGGCTTGAACATGGCGATTTCTACCGTCTTGGGTCTGTTCATTGCCGTGATGGTGGCTTTGGGCATCGAGTCTCTTGACCGACGTGTCCGTGGCCCGGCCGACATCCCCCACTTCCTTGAGCTGCCCGTCATTGGGATCATGCCCACACCAGAGTCGCGAAAGAAAACCCTGCTCAGCGCCAGCACCAGCTCCAGAGGCGCAGGCCTGTTGATGGCCGGCGGCAGTCACCACAACGCGCTTGAATCGATGTAACGGGGCCAATGGCACCGACAAGAAGCCCATATGAACCAACAATCCCGTTTCGGCTCCGTGCATGACGCTCAAGCGTCCGAGTTTCCTGACACGCAAACCGCGAAAGATGGCCGATCGATTGGCGAAATCATCAGCGAGGCCAACAGCCTTTCACCTGAGCAAATCGAACAGATCCTGGCTTACCAGCGCGAAAACGGCGTCCGCTTCGGCGAGGCGGCGGTGGCATTGGGCTTGGCCAACACCGACGACATCTTGTGGGCGCTCTCGCAGCAATTCCACTATCCATATGCGTCAGAGGGAAAGACCAGTCTCAACCCAGAATTGGTGGTCGTCACGCGCCCCTTCTCTGAGCAAGCTGAGGCCTTCCGATCCATTCGCAGCCACATCATCATGAAGCTGTACAGCGATGCGGGTCCGCGTGCGGCACTGGCCATCCTCAGCGCCAACAGTGGTGATGGCAAGACGTATTTCGCGGCCAACCTCGCAGCAGCGTTCGCACAGTTGCCGGGGCGCACACTGCTCATCGAAGCAGACATGCGCAACCCACGCTTGGCTGAGCTTTTCAATCTGCCAGGACGCGGTGAAGGCCTGTCGTCGATCCTTTCAGGACGCGCAGCGTCCAAGGTCATTCAATCGGTCAAAGAGCTGCCGAACCTCTTCGTGCTGCCCGTCGGCCCTAAGCCACCCAACCCTCTGGAATTGCTGGAGCGTCCGGCCATGGGCATGCTGCTGCGCGAGCTCAGGACCAAATTTGACCGCGTGATTGTCGAT
>JAVLFO010000763.1:0-2185 GCA_046052805.1 Aquabacterium sp.
GTGGTCGCGCCACAGCAACTCGAACCACAGCCAGTAGCTGCCATCGCTGGCGCCGTCGCGCGCTTCGCAGGCTTGCAGCGCTTGGTAAACCACGTGGGGCGAGAGCGCGCCAGTGGCCAACCAAGGCGACCACTTGCTGGAGCAGTCCGTGCCCGTCAAACCATTTCGAGTGGCTTTGTAGCTGTGCGCCAGCCCGCGTTCGAAGTAGCGCTGGACATGGGCCAGTGCCGCGTCTTCACCCCCCCGCCAGGCGGCTTGTATGTAAGGGAAAGAGGATCTGGTGTCACCGGCTTCGTCGTCACTGGCAATGGGTGCAGGGGGGGCGTGGGCGGCCGCCAGTGCCGCTTGGAGGCTGTCCAAGTCATCGCGGTCAGGTAGGGGCGGCAGGGCGCTTGGCGCAGGCTGAGGTGCTCGGGGCGCAACGTGTGCCCGCTCGATCGTTTGCCTGAAGGTGGTGAACACGTCGGGCATGTCGGCCACGTCAAAGGGCAGGTCATCGGGCGCCAGCAGGCTCGATTGCCAAACGGTGTTGACCTGCAAGCCAGCCTTTCGCAAGGCTTGGACCTCGTCTTGCTCGTACGGCGCCGCGATGTCTTCGCACCACACGTGCGTGGCCGCGATCTGCTGGGCGATCAGGGGGATGGCGACGCTGACTGGGCCGCGCACCTCAAGCAGGTCGCTGCCCAGGGCGCGCAGGCGGGTGCGCAAAGCTTGCAAGGTGCCTTGCAAAAAGCGTTGGCGATGCTTGCCCACACGCTGGCATCCCCAGTCGGTGGGCTCGTTGACGTCAGCGGGGTGGCAGTACACAGGCAGCAGTTGGCCCGTGTGGGCGCAGGCTTGCAGCAAGGCCAGGTTGTCACCCAAGCGCAGGTCGTTGCGGAACCAATAAATCGCCGAAGCGACTTTGTTTTGAGCGGTCATGCGGGTGCCTTCTTGTTGCCTCGGCATCGGTCAGAGCAGTACTTGACCTCGTCCCACACCTTCTCCCATTTTTTGCGCCAAGTGAAGGGCAGCCCACACGATGCACAGGCTTTGGTGGGCAGATCGGCTTTTTTTCGCATGCGCATTCAAAACTCCAAGGTCAGCTGGTCGGCGGTGGGGCTGCTGGCCACGGCGTGTGGCGTGGCCTTGCCTGCGGCGGTGTGGGCGCTTTTGCGCGGCTTGCCGGTCGGTCGCTTGCGAGAGCCGTGTTTTTCAACGATGAGGGCTTTGGCCGCTTTGACATCGGGCTGGGCACGCAGGCTATGCAAGCGGGTTTTGGCCTCGCGGGTGGCGAGGTCCAGGTCCACCAAGGGCATGGGGATGTCGATGCCCACTTGCACGCCGCAATGCGCTTGCACCTCGGGCGGCATGCGCCAGGGCTCGAACAGCCAAGTGTCTGGCACGCGCCGCATGGCGGGCAGCCAGCGCCGCACGAAGTGGCCCTTGGGGTCGTGGTCTTTGGCCTGTTTGATTGGGTTGTAGACCCGCGTGGTGTTGATGCCTGTGGTGCCCGATTGCATCTGCAATTGGCTCCAGTGGATGCCGGGCTCGTAGTCCAGAAACTGTCTTGCCAGCCACAGGCCCACCGGGCGCCAATGCAGCCACAGCGGGTAGGCCGCCACCGACACCAGCATGGCGCGCATGCGGAAGTTCAGCCAGCCGGTCTCGCGCAGCATCACGACACATGCGTCGACCATCGGCCAGCCGGTGCGGGCGTTCATCAGGGCATCCAGGTGCTCCGGGTTGAAGTCGCCTTCGCGCAGCCCGTCATAGCCAGGGTGCAGGTTGCGCCACTCCAGTTCGGGTTCGCTCTCGAGCTTTTGGATGAAGTGGCAATGCCAATGCAGGCGGCTGATGAAGTTGCTCAGGCCTGCGCGCTGGCGGGTGGCCTCCTCAGGCAGCGCAGCCAAGCGCCGATCGGTGGCTTGCACGACCTCGCGCATGCTCAGGCAACCGTGAGCCAGGTAGGGCGACAGG
Organism: Aquabacterium sp.; assembly: GCA_046052805.1. Lineage (GTDB taxonomy): Bacteria > Pseudomonadota > Gammaproteobacteria > Burkholderiales > Burkholderiaceae_C > Aquabacterium. The sequence continues at coordinate 1,960 of JAVLFO010000763.1, forward strand.
CGCGAACAAGCGGTGGGCGCTGACAAGGGCGACGAGATGCCGCCACGGTACTGCCCGCAGCGCTCGGTGATGAACTCGCTGAGCACGGCCAAGGCCTCACGGCGCCCACCGCCTTGGCGCCGACTGGGGTTGTGTGGGTTTTTGCAGATGTGTTCGGCGACCGGCCAAGTCTGGTCCATCCAAGGTGCAGCTTGCCAGTGAAGCTCGGGAACTGGCAGCGCCTCCA
>JAVLFO010000764.1:0-2122 GCA_046052805.1 Aquabacterium sp.
AGGTGAGGGTGTTCTGATCTGGCGTCTGGGTCAGTTCGATGCCCGCAGGCGATATCCGAGGCGCGGGAAGTGCACGTGCACCGTGCCGCAGCGTTCACTGCGTACGCGCAAGGTGATGCGGTATGGGCTCAAGGCCACCAGCTCGCCGGGCACGTCGGTGCCATGGCCGAGCAGTTCCGGTGAGACGGTGACGCGCTGGCCAGCCGTCAAGCCGCTGGCGTCGGTGCCGCCTTGCCACGCCGGCAGGGCGGCGGGCTCGTGGCTCGCCGCAACGTCCAGTGCTTCGGCGGCGCTGAACTCGGTGGGCTCGCCGTGCCCAAAGGCCTTCATGCGGTCCATCCAAGCCGCGACGGCGGGGAAGGGTGTGAAGTCGAGGCGGCCATTGCGTGCAAACCACAAGGTCGAATAAAGCGTGAAATCGCCGATGCCGGGCGTGGCGCCGTTGACGAAGCTGTGTGGGCCGCACAAGGCCTTGTCGACCCAGCCGATGTGGGCAGCCAACTCCTGCGCGGCCATGGGCACCGCCGCCTTGAGGGCGCTGCGGTCCAGTGGCGCACCGCGCAGCGCAGCGCGATCGGCCAAGAAGGCCTCGGGCAGGTGGTCGACGTTCTGGCCAAACGTGAAGGCCACAGCGCGGCCAAACAGGTTCACATCCACCCAGTTTTCCACCACCTCGCTGAATGTGCCTGCCGCAGCCGCCACCGGTTTGCCAAGCGCAAGGTTGTCAAGCGCTTCGGCGATCAGCCGCGTATCGCAGTACACGTCGGCGCCCACCTGCAGCACTGGCACTTTGCGGTATCCGCCGGTCAGCGCCACCATGTCTGGCTTGGGCGCGATGCGCGGCACGATGACCGATCGCCACGCCAGCCCTTTGTAGCCCAGCAAAGCACGGACTTTCTCGGCGTAGGGGGACTCGTTGTAATGGTGCAGGATCAGTGCGCTCATGGGGTTCCTTGTGGCCAGAGCCGAGATTGTCTGAGCGATGTCATCCCCTTAGAATTGTCCGAATGGACATCTTTGATGGCGATCAGGCCAAATCGGCTGGGGCTCGCCGCCCCCCTAAGCGCATCCACCGTGTTGGCGTCGTTTTGTGCCCCCAGCACAGCTTGGCCAGCATCGGTTTGGTCATGGATGTGTTTCGCATGGCCAACCAATTGCCTGGCTTGGACCGTTTCGAGCTGGTCCGCGTCAGCGAAAACGGGTCGGCCTTGAGGCACCCCGATGGGCAGTTGGCCGTCGATGGCCCTCCGGGCTTGCTGCGCCACGCCGATCTGGTGGTCGTGCCTTCTTTGTGGACCCAGGGCGACGAGGCCGTGTCCCAAAGCCCAGCCCTGATCGACGCGCTGCGCCATTTGCCGCCGAGCACCCTGGTGGCCACACTGTGCACAGGCGCGTATTTGCTGGCCGCATCGGGTCGCTTGGACGGTTGCCGCGCCACCACCCACTGGGCTTTGGCCGAGGGCTTGCAAGCTCGCTTCCCCATGGTCAAGGTCGAGGCTCAGCACAACCTGACACGCACGGGCCCCTTGATTTGCTCCGGAGGCTCCATGGCGGGCATGGACGCCTGCCTGGCAGCTGTGGCGCAACTGGCCGGGCCGACAGTGGCCCAATCGCTGGCGCAATGGCTGGTGACCGACCTGCGGCACCCGCCGCAAAGCCAGTACATGCCCCCGCTGGGCTGGCGAGCCCACCAAGACCCCGATGTGCGAGGCCTGCAGCGCCACATTGAACAAGCGCATGCCCAGGTCATTACCCTGGAAGACCTGGCGCAGCTGATCCACAGCAGCGTGCGCACCTTGCAGCGTCGTTTCGTCGCGGCCACGGGCATGACCCCCTTGCAGTACCAGCAAGCCGTGCGCATTGAGCGCAGCAAGACCATGCTGGCGCAAAACAAGCGGCTGCCTGTTGCCCTGGTGGCCGAGCGTGTGGGCTACCAAGACCGCGTTGCTTTCACCAAGCTCTTCAAAAAGCAAACCGGCCTGACCCCGGCAGCGTATCGCCAGAAGCAGGCCGGTTGAGGGGCTGGTAGCCCGTGAGCGTCAGCTCATCTCGCCAATGCCGCCCATGGCGTGGCTGAAGCCAGCATCCACATAAGTGATCTCGGCCGTCACGCCAGCTGCCA
>JAVLFO010000765.1:0-2141 GCA_046052805.1 Aquabacterium sp.
AACTGCGCGGCCACGAGTCGCACCGTGTCGATGTCTTCGCGCCAAGCGGCTTGCAGGCTCACGGCGGCGCAACTGCGAGCATCCGCACAGTCAGATGCTGCGCGGGGCGCTTCCGCCGCCGGGGCGATGGCTTGAGCGTTGGGCACTGGCATGGCGGGTGCGGGCGGCGCGGCTGCCGGTGCCGCCGCTGGCGCTTCTTCGGGCGCGGGCGCTGGTGCAGGCGCCTCAGCGGCTACGCCATTGATCGCCGGGTCCTGGTCGCGCCGGGCGTAGGTCTTGGGGTATTCATCGTTGATGTAGGCCATCACCGCCACGTCCACCGCGCCCAGCGCTTGCTGGATGCGCTCCGCATCCAAGGTCTTGCTATTGACCTTGAGCAGCCCTTTTTCAAACAAGAAGCTCGACTGCACGCCGTTGGCCGTTTCTTTGACCAGACCTGTGGCCAGGGCCATTTGCTTGGGCATGGGTGGGAGCAACTCACCACGCACCGACAGCTCACCCGATGAGCTGAGCTGTCGCGCAAAACTGATGGCTTGCCCGGCGCCGACCGCAGCCAAGTCCACGGTCAGCTTACCGTCGATGCCGCCTTGCTTGCCTTGGCCGCTGAGCTTGGTGATGCCCCCGCTCAAGCCCGATGCCAGCAGGGTCTGCAAGGCCTTGCGCACTTGGGTCGATTCATCGCGCGTCAGGGTCTCAACGCCGCACGATGAGCCCAGCACGGTGGTCAGGGTCTCGACGCTTTGGGCATGCAGGCCTTTGAGCGAGGCCTCCAGTGCCAAGTCCTTGATCTCTTGGTCGCCCAACTGAAGGCGCTGCAGGCTTTGCGTGAAAGTCGAGTCGATATTGTCGCCGTGTTGGCTGGTGGATGACTTCAGCAAGTAGCCCTCGGCCGATGCCTCTGCTGTGCTGAACGAGCCCAAGCGCAAGGCCATCTCGCCGATGCCGCGCTGGCGATTGCTCAGGTCCAGGCTGACGCCCAACTGTTTGAGTTCAACGGCATGGCCCGCACCCCGCAGCACCGCGCGTTCCAGCTTCCAGTCAAATTGCAAGGCCTTGCCGCCCATCGCGATGCTGCCTTGGGATGCATCAGCCTCCATGCGCTCACCGCCCGCTGCATACGCCATGGCTGGCAGTCTCATGTCGGACCTGATCAGGCCGCCCCAAGAGACCTGACCTTTGCCACTCAGTGGCGCGTCGCTGCCAAAGAGTTTTTGGAACATTGGCGCCGCGTCGCCAGTGGGTTTGAGCCGCCATGCAAAGCGGTTCGCTGCCCCAGGGGTTGGCACATGCTGTGCCTCGTACTCGACGTGGAAGGTGGTGTCTGCTGCCTCGTCAGTGTCATGGCAGCGGTCGCGCAAGACGACATCGACGCTGCCTGTCGACGACAAGTAGCCCGCTCGGTGCTGGAGGTTGCGCAAGAGCACGTCACTTTGGGGCGTGGCTTGGCTTGCAAACTCGGACAAGCGTTTGTCCAGCGTTTGGGAGCTGTAGTAAGGCAGGGCGCCAGCGGCTGTCAGGACGGCGGTACCGAGGCTCAAGGCGGGCAACTTGAAGGCGGCATTCATGGGCTACGCTCCGTTCAGGGTGGATGCGTGCCCAGGCTATGCGTCGATTTACAAAGGCGCAACGCAGCCCGCGTGCGCACTTTGTGCAATTGAAACAAATTGCACGCAGATGGCATGCACTCGGCCGCATTGCGGCTGCATGGGTGGTGGTGCCCCGCGCGCTGGGTTCAAGCGGCTTGCAATTGCACCTTGAGGGCCTGGCCCGTGGCCACGATGCCGATCAGACGGTCGATATTGGGGTGCTTGCCGGGGTGGTTGGTGGCGTCGAGGGTGTGCTCTGCATAGAGGTCCAAACCTTCTTGTGCGGCTGCGGGGGTGATGGCGCCGTGCTTGGCCGCCAAGGCCGCGTACAAGGCGAGTGATCCCGCTTGGCCCGGCTTGTTCTCGATGGTAGCCACCACTTGCTCTGATGCGTCGATCAAGTCGAGCGCTTTGAGGTGGGCAACGGAAGGCAGTTGGCGAAGGTTGTCTGCGAAGGCCATGGCGATCTGCTTGAAGTGATCAAAGGGGCCACATTGTGCCGTTGACCTTGCTCGAATCGAGGCTGCATTGCAAACCATTGCAATACGAATCATT
>JAVLFO010000766.1:0-2606 GCA_046052805.1 Aquabacterium sp.
GGTGCCACCCTGGTCACCTTCTTCTTGGCCGAAATGGGCGACAAAACCCAAATCGCCACCGTCGCCCTGGCCGCGCATTACCCATCGCCTTTCATGGTGGTGGCCGGCACCACGCTGGGCATGCTGATCGCTGACGTACCCGCCGTGTTCGTGGGCAACAAGTTCGCCGAGAAGATCCCGATGAAGCTGGTGCACACCATTGCCGCTGGCATCTTTGCTGTGATGGGCGTGCTGACCTTGCTGAAAGTGGACCAAATTTGGGGCTGAAGACATCGAACTGACGCCACCCTGCGCCTTCGCGCGGTCATAGACTGGCGCTCCGCGAAGGAGTGCTTGTGCAAGACCTGGGTTCAGCAGACGCCGCTTTGATCGGCGAGATCATCGAGATGGCGCTGAGCGACCACATCAGCTTTGCGCACATCCAGGCCGTGCATGGCCTGGGGCCAGACCAGGTCAAAGCACTGATGCGCACGCACCTGTCATCGGGCAGCTACCGATCTTGGCGCCGGCGCGTCAGGCGCTTTGGCGACCGTCGCGCGCACTACAAGTGAGCTTCGCCGCCACCCAAGAAGGCGAGTAAGGCTTCATTGAAAGCCTGAGGGTGCGACACATTCATGCCGTGAGGCGCGCCTTTGACGACCACCAGTTGGCTGTGCGGCATGGCGGCGTGGGTTCGCAAGCCTGATCCAACCATGGGCACGATGCCATCGGCATCCCCATGCATCACCAAGGTCGGCACGCTCACCTGCTTGAGGTCCTCGCGAAAGTCGGTGGTGCTGAAGGCATCCATGCAGTCCAAAGCCGCGTGTGGTGCTGACTCAAGGCACAGGCGCAAAGCGTCTTGTCGCTGCGCCTCGGTCACTTGCAACACACCGTGAGCCGAGAAAAACGCCTGCGTGAACTGATCAAAAAAAGCGCTGCGGCCATTCGTCAAAGCCTGCTTCTTTTCATGCGCGGCCTCTGGTGTGAGCGGCCCGTCTGGGTTGCTTGGCGTTTGCATCAAACACGGCGTCACAGCCGACGCGAACACCACGCTGCGCAAACGCGACTGACCAAAGCGCGAGATGTAGCGCGCCACCTCGCCCCCGCCCATCGAGAAGCCCACCAGCGTCACGTCATGCAAATCGCACTGGGCCAGCACCACCTGCAGGTCGTCAGCCAGGGTGTCGTAGTCGTAGCCAGACTCGGGCTTGTCTGATTGACCAAAGCCTCGCCGGTCGTAAGTCACCACCCGATGGCCTGCCGCTTTCAAAGCAGGCACCTGCATCGACCAAGATTGGCCCGACAAAGGCCAGCCGTGGATCAACACCACCGGCCGGCCACTTCCCCCGGTGTCGTCGATGTGCAAACGCACGCCACCGTCAATGACCGAGTCCGTGTCGTCAGAGCCTGGAGGGTGTTCGTAATCTCCGGCAACCGCGCCGCCCATGGCGCCCACCACCGCGCCCAAGGTGGCCCCCACCACGACGCCCACTGGGCCAGCCAACGCCACCCCGACGGCAGCGCCTGTGGCTGTGCCCGCCACCACCGCGCCGCCCATCAACACAGAGCGTGACTCGCGCCGCGCCTCGTCTGGCTCCAGCGGCATTTGCGCCGCCGGATCGGGGTCTTGCGACGGGATGCCATGACCAGCTCTGGCTTGGTCGTGCAAGTCTTCATCGGGCGGCACGGGGGCTGACACGGGTGTGAGAGATGGCTTCATGTGGGGCTCCTGATCAGGTTGATGGCGGTGCTCATTGGTAGCCCACGCCCATGACGTAGTTGCGCAGCAGTGTTTCTTCGTGATTGCCTGCCGCCAAGAGAGCTCGAAGCCCATCGCGGGCATTGACAACGCCCAGCAGCTTGCCGTCTGAGTCGATCACCAACACATGGATGACCCCGCTCTTGTGCATCATGGCCAGAACCTCGGGCAATGAGTCAGCGGGCTTGCAGGACACGAACCCTGTCGTCATCACGTCGCCCGCGTGGGTGGTGAAAAAATCAGCTTGGCCAAAACCCAAGCGCTTCACCAAGGTGGTCTCGGTGATGATGCCCAGCGGCGCGCCAGCTGCATCACACACGGCCACCACGCTGATCTGGTCGCTGGACAAGCGCCCGGCCACCTCGATCAACAGGCTGTCTCGCGGCACCTTGGCCAAGCGCGCACGGGCGACCTCGGCCAAGCTGCCGACGAGCAAGGGGGCCACGGCTCGGGCCTCGGCGTTGGCCACTGGCAGGGTTTCGGGTAAGGCTCTCGGCGCTGGCTGCGACATGGCATCTCCTGATTGGGTGCACAAGTCTTTGGCTTTGACCTTGTTACCCAGGGCCCATGGTCAAACACCCGTGGCCAACGGGTCTGTTGCTCAACGCACAGACCTCAGATTGACGCCGCCTGCGCGATGGGCTGCGCCCTAGACTCTGGCGTGACGAGGAGTCGATGTGAACAAACCTGATGCAACGGACCCGCTGACGGTCCTGTACGACGGGGCCTGCCCGCTGTGCCAACGCGAAATCGCCCATTTACAAGGCTTGGCCCGTCGCAGCCCGGACAGCGCCCTGTGCTTTGTGGACGTCAGCGAGACGAGCAACCCGCTGCCCTGTCTCTTATACACATCTGACGCTGCCGA
>JAVLFO010000767.1:0-1845 GCA_046052805.1 Aquabacterium sp.
AGCCTTTGAGGCTGCACACAGCCACCGCACCCCATGAAAATCACCACCCGCGAGGTGCCGCCTCGCACCGCTTGGTCGCTTGAACAAGCCGGCGTGCACCCCTTGCTGGCGCGCCTGTATGCCTCGCGCGGCGTGCGCAACGTCGACGAACTCGACGACAGCGCCGCCAAGTTGCTGCCTCCCGCCGACCTACTGGGCGCCGCCCAAGCCGCCACCTTGCTGGCTGATGCCATCGCGCAAGGCCAACGCATCTGCATCGTGGCCGACTACGACTGCGATGGCGCCACCGCCTGCGCCACGGGCCTGATTGGCCTGCAGATGCTGGGCGCGCGCGCCGATCAGGTGAGCTACGTGGTGCCAGACCGGGCCATACATGGCTACGGCCTGACGCCCCCCATCGTGGACATGGTGCGTGCGCATGGTGCCCACGTGCTGGTCACCGTGGACAACGGCATGGCCAGCCACGAGGCCGTGACCCTGGCCCGCGCCCAAGGCCTGCGCGTCATCATCACCGACCACCACCTGCCCGTGGTGCTGGGCGACGGCAGCTTCAGCCTGCCCGATGCCGATGTGATCGTGAACCCCAACCAACCCGATTGCCGCTTTGGCAGCAAGGCCCTGGTCGGTGTCGGCGTGATGTTTTACGTGCTGCTGGCCCTGCGCGCCGAGTTGCGCCAGCGCGGCGCCTTTGATGCCGCCACGCAGCCCCGCATCGACGCCCTGCTCGACTTGGTCGCCCTGGGCACCATCGCCGACGTGGGCCGCCTGGACGACAACAACCGCCGGCTGGTCTCGCTGGGCCTCAAGCGCATCCGCGCTGGGCGCATGCAGCCCGGCATCGCCGCGCTGTTCAACGCCTCGGGGCGCGACCCGGCCCGAGCCACCAGCCAAGACTTTGGCTTTGCCTTGGGGCCGCGTGTGAACGCCGCTGGCCGACTGGCCGAGATGGGCCTGGGCATCGAGTGCTTGAGTACCGACCAGCCCGGCCGGGCCTTGACCCTGGCCCGCCAGCTCGACGCCATCAACCGGGAGCGGCGCGAGCTGGAGTCGGGCATGCGCGAGCAAGCCGAGCAACTGGTGGCCACGCTGACGCCCGAGGGCGACCCGCCCGCTGCGCTGACGATCTTCGATGCCGACTTCCACGAAGGCGTGGTCGGCATCGTGGCCTCGCGCCTCAAAGACCGCTTGCACCGCCCCACCTTCGTGTTTGCGCGCGGACAAGACGGGCTGCTCAAAGGCTCAGGCCGCTCGATCCCGGGCTTTCACCTGCGAGACGCACTCGACGTGATGAGCAAGCGCCACGGCGGCCTGCTCAAGCGCTTTGGGGGGCACGCCATGGCGGCAGGCTGCACAATTGACGAGGCCGATTTGCTCACCTTCGAGGCCGAGTTGGCCCGCATCGCCCAAGCCGACATCGACCCCAGCTTGCTGTTGCGCGAGTTGAGCACCGATGGCGCTTTGGATGCCCAATGGTTCAGCCCCGAGACCGTGTCTGCCCTGGACAGCGCCGTGTGGGGCCCGGGCTTTGAGGCCCCCTTGTTCAGTGACGAGGTGGAAGTGCTGGGGCAGCGGCTGGTGGGCGAGCGCCACCTCAAGCTCAGCCTGCGCCTGGCCGGCCAGGCCAAGGGCGCGGCACCGATGCGCGACGCCATCTGGTTCGGCCAGGCCGACCCGGTGGCCGACCGCGTGCGCCTGGCCTACCGCATCGCGCTGGACGAGTACAACGGCCGCCAGCGCGTGCAGATGGTGGTGGAAGCGCTGGCCTGAGCCGGCCGAGATCGCCAACGAGTTGCCCCGAGCAGGCCAGGTCGCCCGCGGGCTGTCTCTTATACACATCTGACGCTG
>JAVLFO010000768.1:0-2356 GCA_046052805.1 Aquabacterium sp.
CGCTGGGATGAGGGCTTGACGGGCGTGGCACGCTGGCGCTGCGTGGTCAACAGCCTGACGCGTCTGCGTTTTTGCAGCGCCGACGGCCTCATGGAGTTCAACACCAAGGAGGGCGTGGGCGGTGCACCCGAAGGTTTCATGCCCTGGTTCGAGGTGCCGGGGCGGCGCACGGCCGGCACGCCGGTGGCGTTCGGTCACTGGTCCACGCTGGGCCTGATCAACCGTGATGAGCTGATGTCCCTGGACACGGGCTGCGTCTGGGGCGGTCAGCTCACGGCGGTGCGTGTGGACGGCCCGGTGCGAGAGCTCATCCAGATCGATTGCCCGCAGTCACAGAAGCCTGGCAAGGCCTGAGATGCTGCCCGTGGGTGCCCTACAATGCGGGGCTCCAAGGGTGTGTGGCCGAGCGGTTTAAGGCACCGGTCTTGAAAACCGGCGAGGGTTTGCGCCCTCCGTGAGTTCGAATCTCACCGCACCCGCCAGCGTAAGCTGTTGATTCATAATAAGAATCAATGAAATCAACGACTTGCAAGACGCGGGGTGTATACCCGAAGCGTGTATCGGGCCCCATCGGGCCTCTTTGGATGTGGGTACTTGCATGAGCGAGACCCCCGAAGTGGAAGCAATCGGCACCCTGTACCAACGGGGCAAAGTGTGGCGATGGAAGGTCAAGGTTCCATCCGAGTTGGGACGCCTGCCTCAGTACCTGAACGACCGAGGCGAGACCAAGCAGAACGCCACCGATGTCAACCTGAAGACCGAGGACAAGACCGAAGCGCGGGCAAGGGCCTTGGCTCTGGCTGCTGAGTGGTCCTCCAGGTTCACCGCTGAGCTTCGCACCCTTGAGGTGCAATCCCCCCAAAGCATCTCCCCAGCACTCGTTGAGGCTATCGCTCAGCGTATCCGGGCTGCGGCCTTGGCTGAGGATGAGCGGTTGAGAGCGGACCCCGTGGCTTTGGCTGAATGGCTGGTGCCATGGTGGAAGGCTCAAGAGGTTGCCGTAAAGGCATCCCATGAACGGGAACACCTAGAGCGCCGTTATGTGCCCAGGTCGGTGCCCGAGGAACTGACCCCGGAGGGCATCGAAGAGCTGAAGCACAGGCCCACCTATCTGGGCATGCCGCAGGCCCTCATGGAGTTACTGAAGGAGCGCCACAAGGCGAACGCACAGAGAGCCCGAAAGGTCATGGCGTTGGGCCGGTTTGACCCCTTCTTGATGCTGGCTGACCGTGAGGCGAAGGCCCTGGGGGTTAATCTGGGCGCTGATGGCTGGTTGCCTGAGCGTGGCCCGATGAGCCCCATTCACGAGGCCTGCAAACGGGCCTATCTCCAGGTCTTGGACGACCTCGCCCGGAGGGATGATGGCCTTGTAGTGGACACGCCTTCAGCGCCTTCAACACCCCTCACGGTCACTACAACAACCAAGGCAGGCAAGCACACGCTCAGGGATGTCTTGGATAAGTGGAAGGTCAGCGGTGACAACCCCGCGCCAGCAACCATCCGCAAGAAGCAGTCTTCGGTGAAGCATTACGAGACGCTGACGAAGAATGCACCCATCGAGTCTCTGACCAAGGCCATGGGCGTGGACTTCGCTGCGGCCTTGCTTGAGTCTTGCCGTATGCAGAAGACAGCCAAGGACCACCTTGACGGGGTCAAGTCGCTGCTGAACTTCGCAGTTGACAAGCTGGGCTGGTTGCCCTCCAACGAGTGGGCGGCTCAGTCCATCCAAGTCAAGCAGCGCAACCAGCGCAAAGCCTTCTGCGGTCCGATGCCAAGGTGTTCCCGCTCACGGCCCTGAGACAAGGTGCAGCAGCCCTGTCAATTGAGCTTGAAGGCAGGATTGATTCGGTGTCACTCGGTGTTGGCCAACACACCCGGGGGGCTGTCCAGGCTGTACGAGAAAAATGCTCAGAGCTTGAGACTCAAGGAGACACCGAAAAGACAGGCCTGCCGTTGGCCCTACGGGCTTTGGAGCCATCTGTCTTGGATGCATATACCTCAGCGCTGAGGAGCACCGCACGAACGCTGAAAGACCACGCCAAGTTCCTCGCTGACTTCATCCAGGCAGCCCAAGGCCCCATGCAAGTCATCAAGGTAGAGCAAGGGTCAGGTGTTGTCTCGATATCTGAAGCAATACCGCCAGGGCTGCGAAACATCGTCGTCCTCGACGCTTCGACCTCCGTGCGGAAAGTAGTTCATGCAGACCGTTTGGTGCGCCCTGTGGAGAACGGCGTCACATCGACCGTGCGTGCCGTGGTGCCCACCGTGAAGGCCAGGTTGGCGTCGTAAAACGACTCGTTCTTCAGGCCCTTGTCGCCACTGAACACGCGCGTGCTGTCGTTGTACAGATCGAACC
>JAVLFO010000769.1:0-2918 GCA_046052805.1 Aquabacterium sp.
ATGACCAGCTTGTCCAGGTCGGTGCGCTGCTCCACACGGGCGCTTTCGACCGTGTAGCTCACGCGGCGAACCGGCGAGAACGAAGCGTCCAGCACGATGCGGCCGATGGCCTTGCTCGACTCTTCGCCATAGCGACGCACGTTACCTGGCACATAACCACGGCCCTTTTCGACCTTGATTTGCATGTCCAACTTGCCGCCTTGCGACAGGTGGGCAATGACATGGCCAGGGTTGACGATCTCGACGTCATGGGGCGTTTGGATGTCGGCGGCGGTCACAGGACCTTCGCCGTCCTTGCGCAGGACCAGGGTGACTTCGTCGCGGTTGTGCAGACGGAACACCACGCCCTTGAGGTTCAACATGATGTGAACCACGTCCTCTTGGACGCCGTCAATGGCCGAGTACTCGTGCAGGACGCCAGCGATCGTGACTTCAGTAGGTGCGAAACCAACCATCGACGACAGCAGGACGCGACGCAGCGCGTTGCCCAGCGTGTGACCATAGCCGCGCTCGAATGGCTCGAGCGTGACCTTGGCGCGGTGACCGCCCAGCGGCTCCACCTGAATGGCTTTGGGTTTCAGCAAATTCGTTTGCATGAGGTCTTCCTGTCAATACCCTCGGCTCGTTACACCGATAAGGCTGCTGGACCAACCGGAGCACATGCCCCGGCTCTGAAATACAAATGCACAAGGCCACGCGACACGGCCATCAGGTCGTGAAGCGCAGCCAAGAGGCGCATTAACGAGAATACAGTTCGACGATCAGCGATTCGTTGATGTCGGAGCCGAACTCATCGCGGTCAGGGGCCTTCTTAAAGACACCTTCCAGCTTGGTGCCGTCAACAGCAACCCAACCAGGCATGCCGATGGATTCGGCCAGCTTGAAGGCTTCCAGAACGCGCACTTGCTTCTTGGCCTTTTCGCGCACAGCCACCACGTCGCCGGTCTTGACCAGGAACGAAGGGATGTTCACGACTTGACCGTTCACAACCACGCCCTTGTGGCCGACCAATTGGCGGGCTTCAGCGCGGGTGGAGGCAAAGCCCATGCGATAGACAACGTTGTCCAGGCGCGATTCCAGCAAAACCAGCAAGTTAGCGCCGGTGTTGCCTTTACGACGCTCGGCTTCAGCGAAGTAGCGGCGGAATTGCTTTTCCAGCACGCCGTACATGCGCTTGACTTTTTGCTTTTCACGCAATTGCAGACCGAAGTCTGAAGTGCGCGAGCCAGACGTACGGCCGTGTTGGCCAGGCTTGCTGTCAAACTTGGCCTTGTCGCTGATGGGGCGACGGGCGCTCTTCAAAAACAGGTCGGTGCCTTCGCGGCGGGCCAATTTGGCCTTGGGTCCGAGGTAACGTGCCACTTTTCGTGTCCTTGTGATGTCTGACGTTGATTGCACCCTCAGTGCAGTGTCAACGCGAGTCAGGCCAACAGATTGTCCTGACGGTGGGCTTCATTGCGGCCAATGACCAAGCGCGCATCACGCACTTGATCACATGCTGAAACTGCATGTGCCGTGGAAAACTTGCCATTGTAGCAAGCTAGCTGCGCTCTGCAAACACCTGCGTGCAGACAAAACGCAACGCACCCCGCCAAGCCGTGAGCTAGAGCGAGGTGTGACGAGCGGCGCAGCGTGAGCCGCGCCAAGCCAGTCAAATCAGATGCGACGACGCTTTTGAGGGCGGCAGCCGTTGTGCGGCACAGGGGTCACGTCGGAGATCGAGTTGATGCGGATGCCCAGCGAAGCCAGAGCGCGCACCGACGACTCACGACCAGGGCCAGGGCCCTTGATCTCGACGTCGAGGTTCTTGATGCCTTGTTCTTGAGCAGCACGGCCAGCCACTTCAGCAGCCACCTGGGCAGCGAAGGGCGTGGACTTGCGCGAGCCCTTGAAACCCTGACCACCGCTCGAAGCCCAAGACAAAGCATTGCCTTGACGGTCGGTGATGGTGATGATGGTGTTGTTGAACGAAGCGTGCACGTGGGCGATGCCGTCAGCAATGTTCTTGCGGACCTTCTTGCTCACACGACGGGCAGCGCTGTTCGCGGGTGCTTTTGCCATGATTAATCTCTCTTGAACTCAGTCAATGGGCCTGATCACTTCTTACCAGCGATGGCCTTGCGCGGACCCTTGCGGGTGCGTGCATTGGTGCGGGTGCGTTGACCACGCATCGGCAGACCACGACGGTGACGGAAGCCGCGATAGCAGCCCAGGTCCATCAGGCGCTTGATGTTCATCGAGAGCTCGCGGCGCAGGTCACCTTCAATGGTGAGCTTGCCCACTTCTTCTCGAATCTTTTCCAGGTCGCCGTCAGTCAATTCCTTGATCTTCTTGTCGAAGGGAATGCCTGCAGCCGAGCAGATCTTCTGCGCGGTGGTGCGACCAATGCCGTAGATCGAAGTCAAACCGATTTCGGTATGCTTGTGCGGCGGAATGTTGATGCCAGCAATACGTGCCATAACTGTCCTCTGAACGCGTGTTTCGTCGCCAGGTCAGGCGATCAGCCTTGACGCTGCTTGTGACGTGGGTCGGTGCAGATCACGCGAACCACGCCCTTGCGGCGAATGATTTTGCAATTACGGCACATCTTCTTGACGGATGCCGAGACTTTCATGGTCTTCTCCTGAACCGTCGATCTCTCAACGGAAATTCGCCCACGTTTCCGGGGTCACCAAACTTCAGCTCACTTCGCCCGGAACACGATGCGAGCACCACTTGAATCGCAGGCCCTGAGATCCACGTTCACTTGCCCGGCTGTCTGCAGCTTTTTGAAGAGCCCGCATTGTGCCGGAAATGTGACCAAGAACCACATGCCCAGTCGCCAACTTCATCCGAAACATCGACTCAATGAGGTTTTCCGAACCTCACCTTGCCTGCACATCACATGACGCGCACTTTGCCTCGGCCACCTGCCAGTC
>JAVLFO010000770.1:0-2322 GCA_046052805.1 Aquabacterium sp.
TGCGCTTGCAGCACTTGCCAGAACTGCCACAGCACCGCGGCGTCGGCCAAAGCCCGGTGACGTGCCGGCATGTGCAGATTGTGTCGGGCCACCAAAGCATCCAGGTTGTGCTTGGTGTATTGCGGGAACAGCCGCCTCGACAGCTTGACCGTGCACAGCACAGGCGATTTGAAGTCCAGGCCCAAACGCCGAAACTCGCCCTTCAAAAAGCCGTGGTCAAAGCGGGCGTTGTGGGCCACGAACAAATGCCCATGCAAGCGCGACAAGACCTCGTCGGCCAGTTCGGCAAAGGTGGGGGCGTCGGCCACCATCGCATCGGTGATGCCGGTCAGGCTTTGGATGAAAGGCGGGATGCGCGTTTGCGGGTTGACCAGGCTGGACCACTCGCGCACCTCGCCCTCTTCATTGACCTCAACGATGCCGATTTCGGTGATGCGGTCGACCGTGGCGGTCGAGCCCGTGGTTTCAAGGTCGACAAAGACCAGGGTGCGATCAGCGGTCATGGTGCTGCGCTCAAGCCGACAGCAAACGCTGCCGCAACACGGCCTTGAGGCGCTCTCGTGCGTGGATGTCTGTGAAGGTGTGGTCAGCCCCATCAATGAGGTCGAGCGTGAGCTTGCCTTGCGCTTGCAACTTGCCGACCATGGCGCCCGCCTGCGAGCGCAGCATCACCAAACCGGGGTCGTTGGTGGCAAACACAAAATGCATGGGGATGCCGTGGCGCGCGATGGCCTGCAACTGCGCACCAAGCTCGTCTTTGCTGTACAGGCCCAAGTGGTGTTTGAGCGAGGTCCAAACCGACTGGCCCAGCGTGTGCGCCACAGCCCACACGCCTTGAACCACGCGCAGCAAGGACGTCTCGCCGCGCAACACCCGCATCCAGCTGCCAGGGTCGGCCACCGACTTGCGGCTCTGCGCGGCATCGGCGGCACGCTGCAGGTCTTGCAAGTCGTCCATGTCCAAAGACATGCCCGGCTCCCACCGGAAGGTGAGCGGGTTGATCATGGTGGCCGCACGCAAGGGCATGCCACTGAGCGCCGACAAGAAGGTGTGATACGCCCCTGAACACAGCCCGGCCAGCTGCACTTGCGGCAAGCCGGTGTGTTGACGCAGCCAGTCCACGGCGATGCGCACATCGTCGACCGCGCGGTCGCTGTAGACCACGCCAGCTTGGTGGCCAGGCGCTGCGGGGCTGTCACCCAAGCCGGACTGGTCGACACGCAAAACCGCGAAGCCTTGGCGGGCCACATCGCGGGCCAAACCCACATGCAGGCGGTTGGGCCCAATGGCGCGGGTGGCGCCCGCGTTGAGCAGCACCACGGCATCGCTGAACACTTGCGACGCCGGCTCGGTCAACACACCATGGAGGCACACGCCGCCAGCCTCAATGCGCACCGCACGCTCGCGCACGCCGCCTGGCAGCTGCAAAGGCGCATCGTCACGCAAAGGCAAAGTGCACGCTTGGTTCGGCAGGGAGCGCACAGGCGGCAGGCTAGCAAGCCATGTCAACAACGCATCGAACATCGCCATCGGAGGCACTGCACTGTGGGGTGGGCCCATCAGCTCAACGTAGCCAGGCAAGGCGTGATGGGTGAGCGGCACGCCCTGATCGCGCATGGCCTGCACCCATGCGCCAGCAGCGGGCAGGTCATCGCGATCGATCACCAAGACCGCTGACACCGAAGGCATGGGCAGCTTGCTCAAGTCCAACTCAGACAGTTGGGCCACGGCGGCGCCCGACAAGGCAAAACCGCCCGCGTTCAGCCCCTCAGGCTCAAGAGACGACGCATTCGCGGTGCGCGACAAGCCCAATGCCCGGAGTTCCCGTATATAGCTGCGGGCTCGCACCACAGGCACCAAGGCGGCCAAGGCTCGCACATCGGCTCGACCCACGCTGGCCTGGTGCGCCAGCAGCGCACCCAGGCGCATGCCGACCAGGGAGACCTGCTCGCAGCCACTGAGCGCCTTCAACGCATCGATCGCATGGCGGACGCTGTCCAGCCAGAGGGGCAGTTCATCGCCTTGCGCGTCATCGCCAGCAGAATGGCCCGTACCGGCCAAGTCAAATCGCAAAACGTGCTGTCCGGCGTTGGCACAAGCCTGCGCCAGTTGCCGCCAACTGGCGTGCGCCGACTCCGCTTCATTGCCCCACGGTGCGCACATCAAGACGGCACCGAGCGCCGGTAGCCCACTGACATGGGCAGGATGGAAATGTCCGAAGAGCTGCTGCTCAGGCCCGAAGTACAACGCTTGCTCGGAGTTTGGCGTGGTCAACGGAAAGGCCTCTGCTTTCGGGTGTCATGGGGTGGCGCTGCATCGGCC
>JAVLFO010000771.1:0-1669 GCA_046052805.1 Aquabacterium sp.
CCATTTGGGCGCGCGCCGCTTCGGTTTCTTCTTTGAGCGAGAGCTCGACCACCTTGTAGCCCATGGAACGGTAGGGCGCCAAGCGCTGGCGCGCGGCGTCGGCACCGGGCAGGTCGATCTTGTTGAGCACGACGGTGGCCGGGATGTCGGCCGAGCTGGCGGCGATCAGGGCGCGGGTGAGTTGCGCTTCGCTGAACACGGGCTCCACGGCGATCCACATGAGCAGCTGGTCGAGGTTGGCTGCAAACGACTTGCTGCGCCACTCGTCTTGGCGGTACAGGAGGTTGCGGCGTTCTTCCACGGCCACGATGACGCCTTCGTCGGCGCCGTCTTGCGTGGGTTGCCACAGCACGCGGTCGCCGACCACGGCTTCGCTCTTCTTGCCACGTGGGTGGCAGATCTGGCGGGTGCCGTCGTCGCTCTCGACCATGATGTGGCGGCCGTTGTTGGCCACCACCAGGCCGCTGCGGCAGCCGCTGGTGTCTTGCGTTTTGATCTTGCGGCGGGCGGGGCTGCTGGGTGTGCTGGCGCGCTTCATGGCGTCAAGGCCTCGACACGGGCGGCGCAAATGAAGTCATTGAGCGAGATGCCCCCGACCGAGTGGGTCGACCAGCGCAGGGTGCAGGCGTTGTAGGACACGGCCATGTCGGGGTGATGGTCTTGCTGGTGGGCGATCCAGGCCACAGCGTTGACGAACGCCATGGTGTGGTGAAAGTCAGAGAAGGTGAAGCGGCGCCACAAGGCCCCGCCGGGCACGCTGGTGTCGATCTGCCAGCCGGTGATTTGGCCAAGCATGGCTTGCTGGCCCATGGCGGACAAGGGGGGGGCGCTCAGGGGCTGGCATTGCTGCTGGTTCAGGGGCAAGGTGCTGGCGTTCATGCGGGCACCGCAGGGCTGGCGTTGGCAGAGCTCAGGGCACGCATGGCGGCCAGTCGCTCCGATGCAGGTGGGTGCGAGTAATGAAAGCGCACGTACACCGGGTCGGGGGTGAGCGTGGACGAGTTGTCTTTGTAGAGCTTGATCAGGGCGCCGGCGAGGTCTTGGCCGTTCGATTGGGCGCAAGCGTAGGCGTCGGCCTGGTACTCGTCGCGGCGCGAGAAATGAGCAAACACAGGCGAGACAAAAAACATGAAGGGTGGCAGGGCCAGCATGAAGAGCAGCAAGGCCAGGGCGTCGTTGGGCACGCCGATGTTGGGCGCCACACCCAGGCCGTTGTAGAAGGCGATCTGGTTGGAGAGCCATCCCAGCAGCGCAAAGCCCAGCAGGCTCATGGCGAACATCATGACCATGCGCTTGAGCACGTGGCGGTGCTTGAAGTGACCCAGTTCGTGGGCCAGCACGGCTTCGACTTCACCGTGCGTGAGCTTGGACAGCAAGGTGTCGAAAAACACCACACGCTTGGAGGCGCCAAGGCCCGTGAAGTAGGCGTTGGCGTGGGCCGAGCGGCGGCTGCCGTCCATCACGAAAAAGCCCTTGGCGGTGAAGCCACAGCGCGTCATGAGCGCGGTGATGCGGCCGGCCAATTCGGTGTCCTGCAAAGGCTCGAATTTGTTGAACAGCGGCGCGATGAAGATGGGGAAGACCACCATCAGCAACAAGGTGAAGCCCACCCAGGCGCCCCAGGCCCACAGCCACCACTGTGGGCCCGCTGCACCCATGAGCCACAAGA
>JAVLFO010000772.1:0-1854 GCA_046052805.1 Aquabacterium sp.
ACCTTGGTGCGCGTGCCCTTGGGCAAGCGTGTGGTCACGGGCGTGGTGTGGCGGGGCAGCGATGAGCCCGTGGGCGAGGAGGCCCAGGCCTTCGACGCGGCCCAGCTTAAGCCGGTGGCCGAGGTGCTGGATGGCTTGCCGCCACTGTCGGCGGTGTGGCGCCAGGTGGTGCAGTTCGCGGCCGGATATTACCAGCGCAGCTTGGGTGAGATGGCGCTGATGGTGTTGCCGCCTGAGCTGCGTCAGCTTGACGCGGTGCAGTGGGCGCGCCGCATCAAGCGCCGCGACAAGACGCTCGATGGCGCCGCCCGCGATGAGTCGCATCAAGCCGTGGCCTCGTCTGCCACCCAAGCCTTGCCTGACTTGACCGCGCAACAAGACGCAGCCCTGGCGCACATCGCGTCTCTGGCCCACAGCGACAAGGGTTGCGACAAGCCCTTCTTGCTGTGGGGCAGCACCGGCAGCGGCAAGACCGAGGTGTACCTGCGCCAGGCGCAATGCGCTTTGGATGCCGGCCAGCAGGTCTTGATGATGGTGCCCGAGATCAACCTCACGCCGCAGCTCGAGGCCCGCGTGGCCGAGCGATTTGCGGGCCGGCGCATCGTGTCACTGCACAGTGGCTTGACGCCCGCACAGCGCCTGCGCAACTGGCTCATGGCGCAGGGCGGCCATGCCGATGTGGTGCTGGGCACGCGTTTGTCGGTGTTCACGCCCTTGCCGCGCCTGGGCCTGATCGTGGTCGACGAAGAACACGACCCCAGCTACAAGCAGCAAGACGGCGCCCGCTATTCGGCGCGCGACCTGGCCGTGTACCGCGCGCGCCTGGAAAAGGTGCCTGTGATCCTGGGCTCGGCCACGCCCAGCTTGGAGAGTTGGTACAACGCCTTGCCCGTCCGCGAGGGCGGCGTGGGCCGCTATGTTCGCCTGGACATGCCGGCCCGCGTGGGCGATGGCGCCATGCCGCAGGTCAAGGTGGTTGACCTGTCGCGGGCACCGCGTGGGGCCCACGGCCAAGAGCCGCCGCCCTTGGCGCGCGAGCTGCTGCAGGCCATCACCCAACGGGTCGAGCGTGGCGAGCAAAGCCTGGTGCTGCTCAACCGCCGGGGTTATGCGCCGGTGCTGCATTGCAGCGACTGTGGTTGGAAGAGCGGCTGCCCGCATTGCAGCGCCTGGCGGGTGTTCCACAAGGTCGACCGCACCTTGCGCTGCCACCACTGCGGCCTGTCAGAGCGCGTGCCGCGCGCCTGCCCCGATTGCGGCAACACCGACATCTCATCGGTGGGTCGCGGCACCGAGCGCCTGGAGGAGCAGCTGGCCGAGGCCTTGCCCGGCGCCCGTGTGGGCCGCATCGATGCCGACGTCACCAAGCACAAAGGCGCGCTGGAGGCACAGCTGGCCAGCGTGCACGCCGGCGAGGTCGATGTGCTGGTGGGCACGCAAATGGTGGCCAAGGGACACGACTTCAGGCGCATCACCTTGGTGGCGGCCGTCAACCCGGATGCGGCCTTGTTCGCCAGCGACTTCCGCGCGGCCGAGCGGCAGTTTGCGCTGCTGCTGCAGGCCGCCGGCCGGGCCGGTCGAGATGCCGGCGTGGCCGCGGGCAGCGAGATGTGGGTGCAAACGCACCACCCTGTGCACCCGCTCTACGACGCGCTGCGCCGCTACGACTACGCCGACTTTGCCGCGCAGCAGCTCAAAGAGCGCGCGATGGCCGGCCTGCCGCCATACGCCAGCCTGGCCATGCTGCGCGCCGAGGGCAAAACGCAAGAAGCCGCGCAAGCCTTTTTGCTGGAAGCCGCGCAGGCCGTGCAGCACCTGGCCGACGCCACCGGCCTGGTCAGCCTGTACCCGCCG
>JAVLFO010000773.1:0-4682 GCA_046052805.1 Aquabacterium sp.
TATGATTAAGCTACTATTGCTCAGGTGTGTTTGTAGTAAAGGGTTACAGGGGTATAAGTGAAAAATAACACTGCATAGGCAAACTAAACACCACCACAGCATAGGTGGCATTAGCGTATGAAGAGCTGACTCAAACCAAAGTCACGAGCTTGTAAGAAACGTTACTCAAAGGAAGAAGATATATATATAAGCTACTATTGCTCAGGGGTGACCTCAGCATCCACGCCCCCCGGCTCACTGTCACGCTCCGAAATAACAGACCCTTCCTCATCCATCTCTTCTGATCACCAGCATGCGCCGGTGCCTGTCTGGGCGACATTCTGGGCCACCTGGAGTGTGGCTTGTTTTGCATTCAAGGCGTGTATGTAAAGGGTTACAGGCGTGTATTGTAAAGGGTTACAGGCGTGTATAAGAAACGTTACTCAAAGGACTAAAGGATATATATAAGCTACTATTGCTCAGGGGTGACCTCAGCGTCCACGTCCCCCGGCTCACTATCACGCTCCGAAATAACAGACCCCTTCTCATCCATCTCTTCTAAATCATCAGCATGTGCTGGTGCCTGTTCCTGGGCCACAATTTGGGCCTCTTGGGCTGCAATCTGGGCCACCTGGACTGTGGCTTGTTTTGCATTCAAGGTGCGTATAGCTCTGGCAAATCCTTTTCGAATGGCAATAGCCACTCTCTCTCTAAGTGTGCGCATAAGCTCATCAGCTTTGCGCGGGTTGTTCCCTGCAATTTTCAGGGTGAATAGTTTGAAGAATGACATCGTACTGGGATGGTAGCCCCCTGATGACTCGAAAGCCAACGGGATGATATCATCCGGGCTAATGTCGTAATTCTTGGTGTATTTGTCAACTTTGGCCTTATAGGCCCTCTCTACTGCTGCAAACCGCTCCATAGGGAGGTGAAGCATTGGAGTAGTGATCGTGGTGTCCAGGACTATAGCATGTCCCGTAATTTCATGCTCAAGTGCGATATCAAACTTTTGAGGGTCTCCCCCTTGGCGCAGTGGGTACTGAAGCAAGCTCATATGACCTTCCTTCGTCACTCTGTATCTGGTCCCTGGTTGGCCGCCGTCTCGGTTAGTCATAAAGAATCGGTATATTTCGTCATTGACTAATGTGTGCATTCTAGTTAGAGCTGCACGAACATGGAAAATGTGTTGTCCATAAGGAACTACCGGGAAGTTCTGACACCTATCCGCGGTACAAGTTGGCGCCGTAATGGGCAGCCCCATATATTGCCTAACCGCCAAGACAAAGTCTTTAGCTGGAATGTGATTGCGTCGCAGGTGGTATCGCACAAAGAGGAAGTCCGCGGCTGTTGGGTTGTTAATTGTCTGTATAAGGGATCTTTCGGGTACAGACAAGTTCAAACCCATTAACAAGCGTAGCTTCCTCTCATGGATCTTTCGTGTTAGCCGGCGTTGAAGCGACTCCGGTTTGGCTGCGTTGGGCTCATCTGCACCAGGGCGCTCATCTGGGTGGAACAACTCTCTAAGCGTCGGGACGGGGAATTCCTCCTCTGAATTAAGCATAGAGGCTAACGTTTCTCTAGCTTGATGTAGGCCAGGAATTAACTCAGGACGAGCTTCTGGACAGGCCGCGAGAATGCTACGACCAATTTTGCCAACGCAGCCGACATACGCTGCGTCCGCGACATCGGCATAGCTCGCCAGTCCTAGACCTCCCAAGGAGCCAGGGAGACCTATTCTGGTCGCTATTATGTCAGACCTCTGGCCTGGGGTAATGTCAAATAACCGGTATACAATTTCCCGGGTTCTGGTGTCAACTTGGGTGAATTCATCTCGGACGAGGCGGGGATCGACCGTTCTTAGGAGGTGCCGTAGCAGTTGATTGGCGCTATCTCGTAGGAGAATGTAGAGCCCTTGGGGCGTGGCCCAAGCCTGGTTAACCTTCCCTACGGTTATGCACTCAGAGATTTTGTCTAAGATGGATATTGTTTTGGCTGCTTTGTCCCTCAGAGCGGTTCGCACGTAGTGCTCACACCCGACCGGTGTGCCTACCATTTTAAATCCATCGTAGTTCACTGATAGTTGGCACTTATTCGCCTCTCGTCTTTGGTCTCTATCTAGCGGTTCGGTGGCAAACAGAAGGCTTTTATCCCGCCGGACTCTGCCATTTACCTTCTGTACCTCATCCTCCAGTTTTAGGAAAGCCTCGATAGCCGCGTCGAAGTCGGTAGACTCTACCCAACAGTCATCAAAATACGAGCCGATCGTAACGTTGGGGGACGCGTTACGGACTTTGGAGCATATATCCGAGATGATTATTTGGCAATAAGCGGGGGATGCTGCATTGCCCTGGATTAGTCCTTCATAGGCGAGGAACGAGTCCATGTACTGTGATTCGACCCTTGTCGGAAGCTCGTGGAGTGCAACGTACCATCGGACCAAGGCTGGTCGCTTAACGAGAAGGATCTTCAAGATGTGAGCTCTGGAGAGCCTACCATAGCAATTTTCCAGGTCAGCCTTGATGAATATTCCTTGTTCTTCCGTGTTCCTGGCGGCGTTGATGCGTTCCTGTATTAGGACTGCTGGTGTGGCCGTGGCATCTGCAGAGCAGAGTCCATAGTCGTGTGGGCTGAGGACTCTCTGGTTTTCGCTCCGTTCTTGGCGCATCTGCGCAGAGGAAACCAGATTGGTAAGGACCTCACTTATCCCTAAAGGTCTGGCCGCATTGGGTTCCTTTTTCTGAAGAGCAACCAGCCGAATTACTCGGAGACGCTCAGCCAAAGGTGAGTTCATGGGGAATCTAAAGTTAGCGAGGTCGTTAACCAATAGAGTGAGATCATCAAGGAAGACATCCTCCTTGACCAACTCTATCAGTTCCGCATACCCCATACCAGATGGACCCCTGGCGGTGCCCTTGTCCTTGTTGAGTAGCACTTCTCGGATTGTCTTGCTCTCTATTTTGCTGTCATACCTTTCGTCGGTGAATATGTCGTCCGGGTAGTCAAAGTCCTCGAACCTTGGGACAAACAGCTCATGGATCACGTGTTGCGTGTGCGGGTTGATGTCGAATAGTCCCGTCTCTCGTAGCGCAGCCATCGCTTTGCCCACCTTACCGGTTGTCTGGAGTATTCTCACCGCTTTCCGAATCGGTCGTAGTGGGTCCTGGGATGTGTCGACCTGGGTCTGACGTTTCCGGCTAGGAATCCTTTCAGCTGTGTCAATGAAATCCCGTGCCAATATTTCGGTGCGTGCATAATCCTTCTGTGTTGAGGCTATCGCGTACTCCCGCATGATTTCTCGCATACGTTGCTTCCTGGCCGCGATGGGCAGGCTTCGACCTTGAGAGTCATCATTGAAGTTCGCAATTAACTCGTCCTGTTGTTGCTGATGGAGCTGTTGCGTTTGCTCTGCAAACCCAGCTATCGACTGCTGCGTGATCGGCTGACTCTGGACGCTGCAACGTGAGCTGCGGGGAATGGAGCCATCCGCATTTCTTGTGGTGAGATGTCCGGCACACTTGGGGCATATTAATGCGTTCACTGCCACCGCGACCTGGGCTGTCAGTGGTTCATTATGTTTCTCTCTCCAATGGTTCTCAAATCTGGCTAGGGTTTTGTATTCCTTGTCACATCCTTGTTTCGGGCACTTAAAGACGGTCATTTTAGATTCGTCGCTGGCTCTTCCGTGGCCTGGGCCTGTTTTGCCTTAGCCAACTTGGTTTGGTAAAACCTGATTTGTTCGCTGAAGAAGTCGATATCCTCGCGAGAGGGATCGGGCTTATTAGCGTCTACTGCATCAAGTGGTATTCTTGTCGGTTCCTGGGGTACACGCTTGGGGCGGCGCATCGTTGCCGCGGCCTCCAGTGCAGTTAATCTGTTCTGAAGGCATGATATGATGGGGATCCTGCTGCGGTAGACTACCTGGTCCGTGCAGTTGGCCGTAACGAGGATCATACGATAGAATCGTTTGCCCCCTTCCATGAAGCTCCCGGCATTTCGTAATTCCGCCTGAATGAATTTACCTGATGTTGCGTCGCGTATCGCCCCTAGGGCCACTCCGCGGTCCACAAGCTGGACCAGGAGTGTTCTGTCTCCCTCTCGATTGCTCTGGAGGTGGATGTCATTAAAACCCTGCTTGCTTCTCGTCGGTTGATATCGCGCATAGTTTTGTCTTGCGTCTAGGACTCGTCGTGCATCTCTTGGTGCTATTGGTAATCGTGATTCGAATTCCAGCTTCGGACGTCCAGCTTCAGCTTTCTTGGGGGTATCGGTATCTGCTCTAATGGTCGGTCGCTTCGACCACGCATTCGGCATTCGTACTGGTTTCTCAGGTTCTTTCTCCTCTGAAGGTTGCTCCTCCTGCTTCCCCTCTAGGTCCATCTCGCTTCCGCTATCGCTGCTGGAATTATCTTCCAGAGCGACGTCTTCTTTTTCCTCTCCGGTCGTTTCGTCCTCCTGGGCTAGGATCTTCTTCTTTCGCTGTCTCCGCAATTGGGAGCGGTGCGTGGTACCACCGGTATCGTCTGGCTCTACCGAAGCGGTGGAGGCTTCCTGGCGCTCTCGCTTTCGCGGCTGAGCTGGCTGTGTGTCAACCTTGCTTGTTCGCTGAGGTTGCGCTTCTTTCTCGGAGTTCTGGTGCGTAAAGGCCCAGACAACGTGTTCGCTGACTTCGCTAGTTAATTCCAATCTTTGGCCAGCTGCATTGA
>JAVLFO010000774.1:0-13400 GCA_046052805.1 Aquabacterium sp.
CGCAGGCCGCGCTCCACCCAGGGCGGCAGCGTCCAGGCCGTGTCTGACAAGAAAAACACCGAGCGCGTCACGACCGAGATCACCACGAGGCCGAGCGTGGCCAGCACCATTTCCCAGGGGCTCATGGGTGCCCCTCAGGTGTGCCTTGTGCGGTTGGCGCGCGTTCAGAAGCACGCCAGCGCGCGAGCTCGTCCATCAATAGCCCGGCGGCCACACCCGAGGCCACGGCCACCACCATGTTGAGCTTGTAGGGCAGGCTGTAGGCGGCAATGGCGGCCGTGCCGGCCAGGCCCGCGCTCAGCAAGGTGCGCTTGTCGCGCGCCAAAGACATGAGCAAGCCGGCCAAAGCCAAGGTGCCCGCAAAGCCCAAGCCCCATTGCGTGGGCACCACATCGGCAAACAGCACCCCGCACAGCGAGGCCACGTTCCAGCTCAACCAGTTGACCGCGCACAGGCCGACGAAGTAGGCCAACGGTGCTGGCTCATCTGGGCCCGCAACGGGCGACTGACCGTGCCGCTGCGTGGCCAGCACATAGGTGATGTCGGCTGTGAGATAGCCGCCCAGCAAGCGCCAACGCAGGGGCAGGGCCATCAGGTGGCGGCGCATCTGGGCGCTGAAGATCACAAAGCGCAGGTTCACGCAGATGGCGGTCAACCAGACCACCCACAGTGGTGCGCCGGCCAGCATCAGGGGCATGGCAGCCAATTGCGCCGAGGCGGCAAACACCATCAGGCTCATCAGCGCGGCCACGGGCAGAGGCAGGCCCGACTTGACCATGGCCACGCCCGTCACGAGCCCCCAGGCCATCACGCCGGGGGTGACGGCGAGCATGTCGCGCATGCCTTGGCGGCACTCGGGGTGTCGCCACAAGCGTGGATCGAGCAGAGTCAGAGACGGTGTTGGGGGCGCCATGGCGTTCATTGTCGCCGGGCTTGGGGCGCGGGCCCCCAGCGCCGTCAAGCCAGACCCAGAACCCGGTGCGTCAAGGCGGGCAGCTGGGCCCGCACTTGGGCTTGTCGAGCCCGGTCGAGTTCGGCCATGACCACGCCCGGCCCCTCGGCTTGCACCGCCAGCACGTCGCCCCACGGCCCCACGGCCAGCGAGTGGCCAAAGGTGCGGCGGCCATTCTCGTGCAGGCCACCTTGCGCCGGGGCCAGCACATGGCAGAGGTTCTCGACAGCGCGGGCGCGCAGCAGCAGCTCCCAGTGGGCTTTGCCGGTGGTGTCGGTGAAGGCGGCGGGCAGCACGATCAAGTCCAGCGGCTGGGCTTGCCCCAGTTGGCGGAACAGCTCTGGGAAGCGCAGGTCGTAGCACACGCTCAGCCCCACGTGCCAAGGCGCGCCGCTGCGGTCGTTCATGACGAAGGACACGGGCTGGGTGCCGGGTGTGAGCGCGGCGGCTTCGTCGTAGCGGCGCTGGCCATCGTCGAAACAAAACAGGTGGACCTTGTCGTAGCGCGCCGCCCGTTGCCCATGCGGGTTGAACACCAGCGTGGTGTTGCTGACCTTCTCGGGCACCTCGCTGCGGATGGGCAGCGTGCCGCCCACCACCCACACGCCGTGTTCAAGGGCGGCCTGGGCCAGCATGTGTTGCATGGGCGTGCGCTGGGCGTTGACCTCGCGCAGGTCGGCCGGCGCCAAGGGCTCGGCAATGCGCAGCTTGTCGCGGTCGTGCAGGCCCATGAGGCAGAAATACTCTGGCAGGGCGACCAGCTCGGCGCCCGCTTGCGCGGCCTGTGCGATCAGGGCCCGTGCTTGGGTGAGGTTCTCGTCCACGCGGGGTGTGGACACCATCTGCAGTGCGGCAACTTTCATGGGATCTCGGCTTATGCTTGCCCACATCATGGCCGAACCTGAGATGCCCTTGCAAGACGAACCCCTCAGCCCACCCGTGGTGGACACCACTTGGCCCGAGCCCTGGCGGCTGTGGGCCGACCAGGTGCACGACGCCGGCCAGCGCGGCGCCTGCCTGCGTGTGCGTGGCGGCGGCAGCAAAGACCACGTGGGTGATGCCCGCCTGGGCGAGCCGCTCGACACCATCGCCTGGCAAGGCATCGAGGCCTATGAGCCCAGCGAGTTGACCTTGCGTGTGCGTGCTGGCACCCCGCTCAGCGAGGTCGAATCGGCCTTGGCCGAGCGTGGCCAGTATTTGCCCTTTGAGCCGCCGCGTTATGCCTTCGCCGCCACCCAGCGTGGCGAGCCCACCGTGGGCGGCGTCGTGGCCAGTGGCCTGGGGGGCCCGGGTCGCGTCAGCCGAGGCTCGGTGCGCGACCACGTGTTGGGCACGACCTTGCTCAACGGGCACGGCCAGGTCTTGCGCCTGGGCGGCGCGGTGATGAAGAACGTGGCCGGCTTTGACTTGTCTCGTTTGCTGGCAGGCTCGATGGGCACTTTGGGCCTGATCCTGGATGTGACCCTCAAGGTCATGCCGCAGCCCGTGGTCTCGGCCACCATGAAGTTCGAGCTGGACGAGGCCCAGGCGCTGGCCCAGGTCAACCAATGGGCGGCGCAGCCTTTGCCGCTCGATGCCTCGGCCTGGTGGGATGGCATGCTGGTGCTGCGCTTGCGAGGCGCCCGTGCGGCCGTGGCCAGTGCCGTGCAGCGCCTGTACCGTGAGCGCCGGGGCGAGCTCTTGACCCCGCCCATGGCCGATGCCTTCTGGCAAGGCGTGCGCGACCACAGCGACGAGTTTTTCGTGCGCGCTCGCCAAGCGGTGGCCCAGGCCGATGCCCATGGCGTGAGCTTGTGGCGCGTCTCGGTGCCACCCACCACGGCGCCCTTGGGCCTGCATGGCGAGCAGCTGATCGAATGGTTTGGCGGCCTACGCTGGGTCTGCACCCCGGCGCCAGCGGCTGCCATCCACGAGGCCATGTCGCGCGTGGGCGGCCATGCGCAGCCTTTCGTGGTGTGGCCCCAGGCCCACGCGGCCTTGTGGGACCAAGTGCCTGCCGGCTCGCTGGTGCAGCAGCGCTTGCACCGCCAGGTGCAAAAGGCTTTCGACCCCCATGGGGTGTTTGACACCGGCCGCCTGTGGCCACGCGCGCAGCGCCACGATGGCAGCCAGCTCACCTGATCCGTCATGCAAACCCAACTCGCCCCCCAACATGCCGATACCCCCGCAGGCCAGCAGGCCCAAGGCGTGTTGCGCCAATGCGTGCACTGTGGCTTTTGCAACGCCACCTGCCCGACCTACAAACTGACCGGCAACGAGCTGGACGGCCCGCGTGGTCGCATCTACCTGATGAAGCAGGTGTTCGAAGGGCAAGCCCCCACGCGCACCACGCAGCAGCATCTGGACCGATGCATTGGCTGCCGTCATTGCGAAAGCACCTGCCCCTCGGGCGTGCAGTATCACGAGCTGCTGGCTGTGGGCCAGCCTGTGGTCGACGCCTTGGTGGCTCGGCCTTGGCGTGAGCGCTTGCTGCGCTGGGGCCTGCGCACGCTGATGCCGTCGCCGCTGTTCGCGCCCGCATTGCGCCTGGGGCAGGCCGTGCGTCCGCTCATGCCACCAGGCCTGCAAGCGCTGGTGCCGGCCCGCGCCCCGCTGGCCCCCCCTGCGTGGCCCGATGCGCGCAAGAGCCTGCATGCGCGGCGTGTGCTCTTGCTCAAGGGCTGCGTGCAACCTGGCTTGCGGCCCCACATCGATGCGTCGACGGCCCGCGTGCTCGATGCCATCGGCATCCGCGCAGAGGTGGCATCGAGCTCGGGCTGCTGCGGTGCGGTGCAAGGCCACATGGGCGATGTGGAGGGTGCCAAGCAACGCGCCCGGCGCAACATCGACGCGTGGTGGCCCTACATCGAGTCGGCCACGCCCATCGAGGCCATCGTGGTCAATGCCTCGGGCTGTGGCGCCTGGACCAAGGACTACGACAGCTTGCTGGCCGATGACCCTGTTTATGCCGACAAGGCCCGCCGCATCGCGGCTTTGACGCGCGACCCCGGCGAGCTTTTGCCGGCCTGGTTGCCCATGCTCAAGCGCAAGCTGGGCAAGCGCGTGCAAAGCGGTTTGGGGGCCATGACCTTCCACCCGCCCTGCAGCCTGAGCCACGCCCAAAAGCTCAGTGCGGCGGCCAAGCCTGGCCCCATCGAAATCAGCCTGCGTGAGCTGGGCTTTGACGTGAAGCTGGCCGTGCGCG
This sequence comes from Aquabacterium sp., assembly GCA_046052805.1. Taxonomy (GTDB): domain Bacteria; phylum Pseudomonadota; class Gammaproteobacteria; order Burkholderiales; family Burkholderiaceae_C; genus Aquabacterium. The sequence goes on from JAVLFO010000774.1 coordinate 4,137, forward strand.
ACAGCCACCAGTGCTGTGGTGCCGGTGGCGCCTACAGCGTGCTGCAGCCTGCGCTCTCAAAGCAGCTGCGGGATCAAAAAATCGAGGCCTTGCAGGCCACCGATCCCCACGTCATTGCCAGCGCCAACATCGGCTGCATCAGCCACCTGCAAGGCGGCACGCACACCCCCGTCAAGCACTGGATCGAGGTGCTGGACGAGGCTTTGTCTCGTTGACCGATGCCGGCTGGCCTCAGCGGTCGCTGAGCAGCTCGCGCCACGACACCCGGCGCGTGCGCTGGTTGGTGGCGGCGGTCGGGGCTTCGGTGGTCACCGAGGTGCCGTCTGACAAGTTCGTGATGGCGATCACCTTGCCATTGGGCAGGCGCACCAAGGTGGCTGCGCTGGCCAGGGCCGTGCTGGTGCCGTTGGACAGCAAGGTGCCCACGCGGTCGGCCGTGGCGATGTTCAGCCCCGTCTTGTAGTCCAAGAAATTGATGTAGCTGGAGCCCCCAATGCTGCAGGCATCTGACGAGCTGGGGATGTTGCTGGTGAAGGCCAGCGTGCCCAGTTGCAGGTCCGGGTCATTGTTCATGCGCTCACCGGTTTCGGGCAGGTCAGCGAACCAGCCGTTCATGGTGGCGAAGTCCACGCTGTAGTCCACCGTGCTGGTGGCCGTGCGCTTGCCCGCCGTGTCGACCAGGGTTTGCTTGACGAAGCAGTCGGTTTTGGTCGAGCTGTCGCACAGGTCGGTGCGTGGCGAGTTGTAGATGGCGCTGGTGGCCGAGCCCACGGTCAAGGGGTCTTTGACAGCGTAGATGGACTGGACATTGGTGTTCAGGTCGGGCACGCCCAGGTAGGCACCCGTGCCCACATAGATCACCGGCAAGCTGTTCACGTTGCCCACTTCAGGGCGTGCGGTGATGGGCTGGCGTTTGCCGTTGGCGTCTTTGAGCACGGCCAGCAGTTGCACCGGTGCGTCGCCGCCTGATGCCGTCAAGCTGCTGAGATCAATGCGCCAGAGGTTGCCGTACAGGTCGCCTCCATACACGCGCAGCGAGCGGTTGTCGGTGTCCGAGCTCGCCACATACGCACTCAGCTTGGCCAGGCCGGCAGGGCAGGGGCCCGCCGAGCAACCACTGACGGGGGTGGTGGTCGTGTCGCCGGTGCCGAAGCCTGTGTCGATCTTCTTGATGACCACACCCGTCTTGGCGTTGAGCACCCACACGATGCCACGGCCGCTGCCGGGGCTGACGTTGTTGTAGCCCGAACTGACGATGACCACCCACGTGCCATCGGTCAGTTTGCTGATCAAGGGTGTGCCATACGAGTAGCCCATGTCGGCGTCTTTGATGTAGCCCGTGCCCTTGCTGGTGTCGTGCGTGAACTCCCACAGCACTTTGGGCGTGCTGGGCGTGCTCACGTCGAGCGCAAAAAAGCCTCGGCCGCCGCCGCCCAGGCCGCCCACCAAGATGGTGTGCCAAGCGCCGTCGTAGTACACGTCGCCTTGGCGGGGTGTGGCATTGACGTAGAAGGTGTGGTTGCTGGCGTAGTTCTTGTCGGCCAGCTTGTACAGCTTGGGCAGCAGCATCGAGGGGATGTAGGCCCAGCTCTCGCTGCCATCGGTGGCCTTGAAGGCGTGCAGCATGCCGTCGTTGGCGCCCACGTAGATCATGCCTTGGCGTGTGGCGTTGTTGGCGCGGAACTCGCTGTAGCCGTTGTCTGCGTAGTTGAACTGCGGCGACTTCACATACACGGCTTGCGAGTCGACGATGTCGCCCAGCACGTGGGTGCGCTGGAAGTAATAGGTGTTGGTGTCCGGACCTTCGTTGCTGCGGTCGCCGCGCAAGAAGTTGACCAGGTTGATGCCGCCTGCGCCGTTGGTGGTGCCAGCGGTGGTGCTGTTGACTTGCGCCGAGGTGGGCAAGCAGTTGCTGCCCGAGGCGCACATCTGGCTCATGCCGTTGATGGCCGGTACGCTGAACAGGGCTTGCATGCTGGTGGTGAGCGAGTCCCACTTGAAGGGCAGCAAGGTGCTGACGACATTGCTGGGGTCGAAGGTGTAGATGTTGCGGGCGGTGTGCGCGACCTGGTCCAACAAGGGCGTGGTGTAAACCGCCTTGGCGGTGGCCGTGGCCTGGGTGGCCACGGTGGTGCCCGATTGCGACCAGTCGGCGGTGCTCGACAGCGCGCCCGTACCGGTGTCGATGGTGAAGCGTGAAAGCTCGCCAAACCAGGTCACCGATTGGAAGGTGGACTTGAAAACGTAGTTGTCGCCCGATGAGACGTTGGGGTTGCTGGTGGTGGCGGCGGCCGCGTTGGCGGTGGCCTTTTGCACGTTCAGCAAGAAGCTGTTCAAGCCGGTTTTGAGCTCGTTGGGGTTGGTGGCACTGTAGAAGGCACCTCGGCCATTGACCGCGGCGTGCCACAGGTCGTCGATGGTCGTTTGCTTGTTGCTGGCAGGCGCTGGCCAGTTGCAGTTGCCCGAGACCTGCCAGCTGCACACGCCAGCCGTGGCGGTGGTGGCGCTGGTGGCCGTGCCGCTGGCCACGTCGTAGTAGTCGCCGCTCTTGGCACTCGCGTAGTTCGATTGGTAGAGCATGTAGCCCGATGCGCCCAAGCCCACCGTCGAGGTGTACATGCGCTGCTGTTGGTCGGCCACGTTGTTGCTGGACACGTCGGTGCCCAGTGCGCCGTTCTGGTTGCTGAACTTCGTTTGGTCGCGGATGTCGGTGTTGTAGTAGTAGTAAGCCACGTCGGCCAGGCTGTTGGCGGTCTTGCTGCTGTCGAGGTAAGGGCGGGCCACCGTGGCGGTGTTGCTGTCGACGTCGCCCACAGCGGTGCTGCCATCGATCTGCGTGGGCGTGGTGGTTTCGTTCCAGTAGCCGTCGGTCGACAAGATCGTGTAGTTGCGCTGACAGGCGTATTGCATCGGGTCGGTGGCGTTGACACCATTGACCTTGCTGCCGTTGAACTTGCCGGCGTAGTAGCGGCCTGCCGTCGACAGGGCCACGCGCAGCGGCGTTGAGCTGTTGGGTTTGGCCGAGGTGAACTTGGTGTACCACTGGCCTTTTTGGCCGCTCTGGCCTGCCGCCGTGTCGATGTCGCCCAGGTTCAAGAAGTCACTGCCCGTGTTGTTGTTGATGCTCATGTAGCCCAGGCGGTACTTGTTGTCCAAGGCCGCAAAGGCAATGGACGCAGCCGACTTGGTCATTTGCATGCGGGTGCGGTAGTAGGCCCACCAGTTGGCGAAGTTGGTCATCTCCTCCGCGTAGGTGCAGGTGCTGCCCGCGCAATCGGTTCGGCTGGAGGCCTTGGTGGTGCTGCCAGGGTAGGGGTAGCTGTTGTTGCTGGACGTGATGGTGGTCAAGATGTTGCTGCCCGGCACACTGACGCCGGTGACGCCGCCGCTGAACGCCGTGACTGCGCTTGTTGAGCCACCACTGATGGTGTATACGGGGGTGGCGGTGAACGCGCCCAGCGAGGCGGGCGCGAAAATCGTCAAGGTGTTGGAGCTGGTGCTGGCGTTGTAGCCGGCCACCCCGCAGCGGCCCGTGATGGCCGTCGTGCATTGGTTGATGGCCGTGGCAACGGCTTGGGCCAGGCCGCTGCTGGAGGTGCTGCTGGCATTGGCAGGCAAGATCGACACCCCGTTGACCGTGACGTTGGTGACGGTGCCCGTGGCCAAAAAGTTCACGGTGAGTTTGACCGTGGCGCGGGCGCTGTTGGCCGCGGTGACGACTTGGCCGGGGTAGCGCGCGAACAGGTAGGTGGAGCCGCCTGTGGGTGCCAAATCAATTCGGTTGGCCTGGCAGTTGCTCAGGGTCGAGTCACTGCACCAGCGCAGCAAAGCGGGGTAGGGGTAGGCGTCGCTTTTGGCCGATTGGGCCACGCAGGTCTTGAGCTTGGGGGTGCTGCAAAACTCACCCGGCACGAAGGTGTAATGCTTGGCAGCCCATGTGGCCGATGTGGACGTCAGGTCCTGGGTGCTGCCCGAGTAGCTGTCGGTGAACAAGTTGGCACCGGTGGCGCTGGCCGTTTGGACGTTGAACCCATCGAAGGGTACCTTGGTCCAGTTGCTGGTTTGCGCGGCCGTCATGCTGACGCGGCTGGTGGCGTTGTCGTAGTTGAGCGGCGGTGTGTAGGTGAACGCCGGGTTGTAGTAAACGCCGTTGTAGCTGCTGTTGCGCAGCAGGTCGTCGGTGGACGCGTTGGCCACCCAGTCGGGCATGAAGTCCCACGACATGCTGCCCGAGTCGTCGAGCACGAACAAGATGTTGGGCTTGACCAGCGAAGAGGTCGAGGTCTCCAAGGGGGCGGTGGCCAAGTCGGTGTTGCCCGCCAGGCCCAGGCCGGCAGACGAGCCCAGAGCCAGCACACACGCGAGCTTGCACAGCGCCTGCCCATGGACACGTGCTGTGGAGGTGACAAAGGAAGTGCGCTGGCGCATGGTGGTCTCCGGGTTGCTCAGATGGCAACCATTGATTGGACGAAGCTTTGCGTGTTGCGTGGCCCGTCCACCCGCACGGTGATGCGGTAATACACCTGCCCCACCGAGTTGAGGTTCACTTTCTGTGCATCGCAGCTGCTGCCGCCTGAGCAGGTGCTGGCCGACGCGGTGGGCGAGACCGAGCAGTCATTGCCCACGGCCTGTGAGTCACCTTCGGCGCTGCACATGCGTTGGATCACATACGACACGGTGTTGCCCGCGCCATCAACGGGCATGGCGAGGGTGAAGCCGTTGGCTGCCAGGTTGTTGGTCCAAAAATCCGACCAGGTCTGACCGGCCACCGGGTCTTGCCGGCGAGCCACATAGCCCGATGCCGCTTGCGTGCAGGCCACCAGGGTGCTGCCTTTGTTGCAGGTGGCGGCGGTCGAGGCGGTGGCGTGGTTGTTCTCGAGCCAGGTGATGGCCGCTTCAACACCAGCATCGGCCGAGTGCGTGGCCGCTTGCTGGAAGGCCAGGTTGCCGGCGATCACGTTGCTGGTGTAGACCGAGCGCGTCAACGCCAGCGCCGCCAGCGTCAATACGACCAGCACGATCAGCGCCATCATCAGCACCACGCCCTGTTGACGAGGCTTCATGGCACCTTGGGCGTTTGGGGTGTGGCGTGTCAGCATCCGGATCCCCCTTGGTAGGTGGCTTGCCCGCCTTGCCAGATCGCATTGCGCAAGGGCACCTCGGTTTCGAGCGCCTTGTAGCGGTAGTGCTGCCAGTCGGGGTCGACAGCGGTGAGGTCAAAGACGTCGCCGGCCGGGGTTTGAGGCGAGGTGGTGGTGTTGACCACGGCGCCTGTCCAGCTTGGGATGGTGGGCGTCAACACGTCTTTGCTGTAGGCCGCGCTGCGCGAGAGCACCGCCAGTCGCAGCGACATGGTGCGCGCCCAGCCGCATTGAATGGTGCGTGTGCTCGTGTCTTCCAAGGCGCCGGGCGTGACTTGGTCGAAGGTGCTCACCACACCCACCATGCCGGTGGCCACATTGCTGTTGTCGCGTCCGTACTGCGCGCGCAGGCTCGAGATGTTGCTGGCCACGGGCACCCACACGGTTTGGAACAAAGCGTTGGTGCTGGTGGCGTAGGTGCTGCGGCCACAGTCGTAGGCCAAGTAGTCGCACACCGTCAGGCTGCCGTTGCGCACGGCATAGGCCCGGATGGATGGCGCGCTGCCCAGGTTGTAGACGATGCTGCCCACCGGCATGCCGACCTTGCCCGGCGTGACCGTCAAGTTGACGCCGTTGGTGGCGGTGATGCGGTCGAGCGTGAGGTTGCACGGCGTGGCGCGCGTGGCCGATTGCACGACGACATAGTCGCCCACATGGAACGAAGTCTCGTTGCTGATCTGATAGACCGTGGCCGTGGAGGTGGCCACCAGCGGATCGCCTTCGGCAGAGCCATTGGCGTTGCCTGCGATCACCATGACCTGGTCGGTGTTGCCGTCGGCGAAGGGCAGCAGCGAGGCGCCGGCGGCGGGCGTGGTCGGTGTTTGCGGGTTGACGTTGACAGGCCCCAGGGGGATGGTCACCGCGCGGGCGTCCACCGTGGTGGTGTAGCTCAGCGCGCAGCCCACGATGTTGAAGGCGTTGATGCCGTAGCCCGAGGCGCGGATGTCGCGCTCCATGGTGTAGAGCGACAAGCTGCCGTTCATTTGCGCGTCGTTGCCGCCTGAGGTGGTGCGCTTGCTGGCCTCGGCGTTGGTGAGCATCTGCAGCATGATGATGACCGTGGCCATGCCGATGACCAGGCCCACCATGATCTCGATGAGGCTGAACCCGCCTTGGCGCGTGGTCACGCCTTGGGCATATGGGTGAAGGTGTTGGGGCGTATGCATGCGCAGTCCCTACTTGATTTGAGCCACGGTGGTGTAGTTGTGCGGCGTGGCTTCGCCCGGGCCTTGCCACATGATGGTCACGGTGGCCTGGCTGCTGGCGGTGTTGCCTGTGCCTGCGGGGACCGACACAAAGGTCACGGTGGGCAAGGTGTTGGCGGCCGCGCTGACGTTGGGCAAGCCCGAGGCCTGTACGGTGGTCAGCCATTGCGTGTAGGCCGCACCAGCGGGGGCGGTGCTCTTGAAGTTGGCTTGCAGTGTGGCGGGCGTTTTGTCGCTGGACCACATGCGGCCAATCAGGTCATTGGCCAGCAAGGCCGCTTGCGATCGGTATTGCGCGGCGGACGCCTGTTTGATCGACACGGCCTGCAGCTGGATGATGGCCAGCACGCCCAGTGAAAAAATCAAGATGGCGGCCAGCGCTTCGAGCAGCAACACACCGCTTTGGCGACGGCGTGCGTTGGGCATCATGTGGGCGCAGCCCATGTCAGCACCTCATGCCGTTGCGGGTGGCCGCATCGGTCACATTGGGGTCGCACACACGGCTTTGGCCTGAAGGCGACACGACCACGCGCAAGCAACGCGCGGTACCGCCATCGGCCAGACAAGTGCCTTGGGTGGGTGCCACGTCAATGGTCACTTGGGCCACAGGGGTGGCAGGTGTGGTGGAAGCCGTTTGTTGCCCCAAGCCATTGAAGCTGACCACCGCCTGTGAGGCCGTGACCGCCACGCGTGAGCCGTTCGAGCCCGCGGGGCTGCTTTGCAGCACGAAGGGCGTGACGGTGTCGCTGGGGGCCACATTGCACTGGCCGGCGGGCGTGGTGCTCGAGCTCAGGTTGACCAGCCAGTTGGTGCCTGCGGTCGACAGCGCGCAGGCCGAGGTCAAGGTGTCGGTCAGCTGAAAGCGCACAGCCGCATTGCGCTTGACGGCTTCGGTGCGCGCGAACTGCAGACCGCTGTGCACAGACTCGGCCGAGCTGCGGATCTGCGCATCGCGCATCCAGTCAGAAAACGAGGGCACGGCGGTCATCAAGGTGAAGCCCAAAATGACGACGCCGATCATCAGCTCGATGATGCTCAGCCCGGTTTGGTAGGTGGCGCGCATCAGCAGGTCCCGCCTTTCTTGGTCACCCAGCAGGCGGCGTTGGCGGTCCAGCCAGAGGGCACACCGGTGGTGGCTCGGGTGGTGTTTTGGTCCACCGTGTAGACAAAGCCGGTCATCGGGCCTTTGCCGGTGGCCGTGATGGTGAAGGTGGTGGCTGAGCCTGCGGCGCACGTGAAGTTGAAATAGGTGCCCGAGTTGTCTGCGGCCCCAATGGCGCAGTCGTTGCTGCCCGCAGCGCGGTAGCTGCGTGCGTCTTGGAACCACTGCTCCATGCGCGTTTGGCGTGTCGCCAGGCCGGAGGTGGCGTCAGGGATGCGGCCGCGGGTGATGTAGTCGCTGTAGGCCGGCATGGCCACAGCCGACAAAATCGCGACGATGGCCACCACGATCATCACCTCGATCAAGGTGAAGCCTCGGGTGTGGTGGCCCGTGTCCATCGGTGGTGTGCGTGTGTGCGTGTGCATGCCAAAAACCCCTTCGCTTGAGGAAATGATGTCCTCGCGAGACGGATTCTGGGATCGCACCCCTGGGCAGAAAGCCCGGAAAACTGTGAGAAAACCGACGCATTAGCCAGGGCTTGCAATGGCTTACAAGGCCGCGCTCACCGCCCGTAACGAAGGGCGTGCCGCTCGTCGGTGGGGCGCGACCGTTCAGCGCGCCCGTTCCATGCGCAGCAGCAAGGTGTCGGTCAACGCGCCATTGGGCGGCTGGGGTCGGCGCACCAAGCGCTCCAGGAGCCGCCGTACAGCCGAGTGCCATCCAGCCCTGCCTGGGCCATGGCCAGGAGGTTGTGGCAGGCCGTCACGCCCGAGCCGCACTGGTGCACCACAGCCGACAGGGGCACATCGCCCAGCAGTTCGGTGAACTCGGCGCGCAATTGATCGGCGGGTTTGAAGCGGCCGTTGTGCCCTAAGTTGAGCTGGAAGAAGCGGTTGCGCGCGCCGGGAATGTGGCCGCCCACCGGGTCCATGGTTTCGTTCTCGCCCCGGAAGCGGTCGGGTGCGCGGGCATCGATCAATTGCTGGGTGGGCTGGCCCAACGAGGCCAACACGTCATCGGTGGACACCAGCCGTTCGGGGCGCGGCTGGGCTTGAAAGCCGCTGAGGGGGCGTGCAGCGGGCGCTGCGCTGGATGTCTCGCCGCGCGCCGCCTGCCAGGCTTGCCAGCCACCATCGAGCACCTGCACGCGGTCGTGTCCCACCCAACGCAGCATCCACCACAGGCGGGCGGCGAACATGCCGCCAGCGTCGTCATAAGCCACCACGCGGGTGCGCGGCGTGATGCCCCATTGGCGCACGGTGCGCTCAAAGTCAGCGACCGCTGGCAGCGGGTGCCGTCCTTGACCTGCGCGCACGGCCTTGTCGCCCGACAGGTCGCGGTCCAGGTGGGCGTACACCGCGCCCGCAATGTGCGCTGCGTCGTAAGCCGCTTGGCCGGCTGAAGGCTGTGCCAAGTTGAACCGGCAGTCGATCACCAAGGTGTCGTCGTCTTTAGAAGATACCGTGAGCAGACTTTGCAAAGCCGCCGCATCGATCAACGGCGAAGCCGGCGTGTGCAGCGCGACGTCGATGGCCTGTCGTACGGCCGCAGGGGCCTCGTGTACCAGCCAGTGCGAGGCGCCCGCCAAGCGCGTGATGCGCAGCCGCGGCACGTGTTGCTCCAGGCCATTGAGCAGGCTGGGTGGCAAGGCCGTGTCGGCTTCGCCCCAGATCACGTCCACCGGCACGTTCACCTGCGTCAGCGAGGGCGGCAGTTGCAGGGTGTGGATGGCGTCTTGCGGCGAGGTGGGCGGGTGCAGCGGCGAGGCGCGGTAGTAGTTCAGTGGGCCGGTCAGCGCCGAGGTGGCGGTGTTCAC
>JAVLFO010000775.1:0-13373 GCA_046052805.1 Aquabacterium sp.
GGTCATGCGTGTCATCCCAGCAGACGCTTGAGGCCCAGCCATTGCTGCGCCCAAAAACCACGGCCGTAATCGCGGCCGCCGTGCTCAGGCAGTTGGTCTCGGATGCCCGTGGGCTCGAACCGGCCGTCGAAACGCGCGGTACCAAAAACGATGTCCCAGATCGGGAACAAGACCGCGAAATTGCAGCCACCCAAGGTGCCAGGGCGCTCACCTTCGTGTCCCAAGCCAATGGCATGGTGCAGGCGATGAAAGCGCGGGCCGACCAAGATGCGTTCGCCCAGCCACCCCAGCGTGACGCGGGCATTGATGTGCGAGAAGTTTTCAACCAACTGGGTGAAGGCCACAACGGCCACGAACTGCCCAGGAGGAACGCCAATGGCCCGGGCCGTGAACGCGACAATGATGTCTCGCAAAGCGTCGTCAAGCAGGTGGTTGCGGTTGTCGCTCCACATCGTCATTTGGCGCTGGCTGTGGTGCACGGCATGCAGGGCCCACCAGCGGTTGGCTTGGTGTTGACCACGGTGGATCCAGTAGTCAAGCAGGTCAAATGCCAGCAGGTACACCACGAAACTGGCCCAGGCGGTATCAAGCACCCCAGGCCACATGGGCGCCATGAGGGCATCCAGCTGGATGCCATCCCAACCCTGCAAACGCGCGGCGCCAAAAAGCTCGTCAAGCACCGGCTCGATCGAGAAAAACATGGCCACTCGAAACAAGCCCAGGCGGTGGATCAGGGTGTAGATCACGTCGACCCACACGGCGGGGCCGCTCACGCCGGCCTCGACAGGACGCCAGCGCTGCAAGGGGCCCATCAAGCACACCATGATCAGCAGTTGCAAGACGCCGACCAGAAGCCACCCGGTGGCCACGTAGGCGTCTTCGACGAAGCTGCCCATGCCCAACTGGAACACGAGCGGCTGGATCACGGATTCGAAAACACCTTGCTGGATCTGGCCAAAGGCATCGGTCAAGGGGGTGATGAAGCTCTGGTCGATCATGTCGTCACATCAGTGGGGAGCCGCCCCGACTTGGGCAAACTCAGGATGCTCGCGCAGGGTCGCGAAACACAGTCCTTTGGCCTTGAGGCCCACGAGCAGCGGTTCTAGCACGGCCGGCGCGAACGCGTCTTGCCTGGACCAGATGCCCAAATGCATCATCAGGACATCGCCCTGCTTCACATTGGCCAGCGCGCGTTTGAGCAGCAAGGCGTTGGGATATCGGTCGCTGGGCAATTCATCGCCCAAAAAGCCCGCTGCCGACCACCCAACGTGTCGCCAGCCACAGGCCTTGGCCGCCGCCAGCAGCGCAGGCGAGGTGTGGCCGCCAGGGGCACGGAACAAGGCGCGCATGGGTTGGCCCGTCATTTGGGCAAAACGCTGCGCGGGCTGGGCCAACTGGCTGCAGTACTGGCCGGCGGTCATGTGCAAGGTCTGACCTGCCTGAGGGCCGGCGGTCGGCTTGACGGTGAAGCCATCAGGCTTATCGGCCTTCCAGATCACATGGTCCCAGGTGTGAGATCCGAAATCGTGACCCTGGGCCGCCAGCGACTTCCACCAAGGTGCCCATTGGCCGTCCAGTGTGCTGCCTTCGGTGCGCGGCGCCACGGCTTGTGTGCGTTCGTTGGCCAAGAAGAACGTGGCTTTGACGCCCTGTCGCTGCAACACGTCGGCGATCAAGGGCGCAACGCCCATGTGGCCGGTGTCGATGGTCAGGTAAACGGGTCGATCACAGTGGGCCGCAGGCGATGCGGCTTGCGCCCATGCGCCACCCTGCCCCGCCATCAGGCACACACTGGCCGCGGTGCAGAGCAGTTGGCGTCGCGTCATGGCATCACTGGCGCGCGGCGTGGTCCAGGGTCCAGACGCCATGAGGCGAGCGGCCAACCGGCACCTGACGGATCACCTTTTGAGTGACCGTATCGATCATGGTCAACTTGCGTGCCCAGCGCGAGGTCACGAAGATCGTTTTGCCATCAGGCGACAGGTCCATGCAATCGGGGCCGCCCGGCGCCGGGTAGGTGGCCACCACGGTCATGGTCTGCAGGTCGATTTTGCTGATGGTGTTGGCCACGCGGTTGCTCAGCAGCACATGGCGCTTGTCACCCCAGGCACGGAAAGCGTGGGCGCCCTCGCCTGTCTTGATGCGCTTGGTCAGCACCGGCTTGGCGCCGCTGATGTCGTAGACCTCGGCAAAGCTGTCGCCGGTCAGGCCGATGAGCAATTGCTTGTCATCGGGCGTCAAGAAAACGTCGGCTGGCATCTTGCCGACGCTGATTTTCCAGCGGGGCACTTGGGTGAGGAGGTCGATGGCGATGAGCTCATCGCTGTCTTGCATGGTCACGTAGGCAACCGTGCTTTTGCTGTCGATGTTGACGTGGCTGGGCGTTTTGCCCGTCGAAATGCGCTTGGCCAAGACCACGTCCACGCCGCCGCCAGGGTGTGGTGTGGACTTGTAGATGTCCACGTGGTTGAGGCGGTTGGCCACGGTGACCAGCCACTTCATGTCAGGTGAAAAGCGCAGCTGATAAGGGTCTGCAATGCGCTCAATGACGCGCTGGACATTACCGGTTTTGGGGTCGATCAGCGTGAGCGAGTCGGCCAGGGCGTTGGCCACCAGCAGCGATTTTTCGTCGGGCGAAAGATAGAGGTGGTGCGGCTCTTTGCCCGTGGGCACCCGACGCACTTCTTGGAAGGTCTTGGGATCGATGATGCTGATCGTCGCGTCCAGCGAGTTGAGCACGAAGATGGGCGAGGCGCCATTCGCTGCGGGCGCAGCGCCCTGCGCAAAAGCCACCGAGCCACACAAGGCAAGGGCAGCCGCGCCCAGCAGGTACGCGGCGTGCTGGCGGGTCAACTGGAGCAATTTTTCTAGACGGTTCATCACATCAAAGGCCTGCGGTCAAGCCTTCCAGTGTAAGGCCGCAGCCCGACCCAAGCACTTGCGTCAAGGCAAGCGCAGGTAACTCGATGAAGGCGACACCTCAGTCGCGATCGCCGCCCAACACCGAGCCGATCAAGCCGCCAGCGCCCAGGCTGCCCAGCAAGGAGCTTTCTTCGCGCCCCCCGCCACCGCTCTGCGGCGCAGCGGCAAAGATGCGTGAAGCCAGACGCGAGAACGGCAGGCTTTGCAGCCACACCTGACCAGGTCCCGTGAGCTTGGCCAAAAACACACCCTCGCCGCCAAACAAGGCCGTTTTGACCTTGCCGACGTACTGGATGTCGAAATCAACGCCTTGGGTGTAGGCCACCACGCATCCCGTGTCCACCAGCAGCGACTCGCCCGCGCGCAACTCGCGACGCACCACCGTGCCGCCAGCGTGCACAAAGGCCATGCCATCGCCCTCGAGCTTTTGCATGATGAAGCCTTCGCCGCCAAAAAAGCCGGTGCCCAGTTTGCGCTGGAAGGCAATGCCCAGGGACACGCCACGGGCCGCACACAAAAAGGCGTCCTTCTGGCAGATCAGGGTGCCACCCAACTGGCGCAGGTCCATCGGCAAAATCTTGCCGGGGTACGGCGCAGCGAACGCGACACGCTTTTTGCCTTGCCCCTGGTTCGTGTAAACGGTGGTGAAGAGGCTTTCGCCGGTGATCAAGCGCTTGCCTGCCCCCAGCAGCTTGCCGAACAAGCCGCCCTGCTGATGCGAGCCATCGCCGAACACGGTGTCCATCTCGATGTCGGTGTCCATGAACATCATGCTGCCGGCTTCGCCGATCGCTGCCTCGCCGGGGTCCAGCTCGACCTCGACGAACTGCATCTCTGCGCCTTTGATTTCGAAATCGACGACGTCCATGCCCATGGCGATGTGCTCCTAGCTTGATCAGTCCTGCCGTGCCCACACCGGGACACCCTCAAGGGGCGCAGCGCCCCTCACAATGTCCGACACAATAGCAAAAAGCCACTGCACATACCGGCCCCACAGATGCCCCACCTCGAGCCCCTTCATTTGCCGACCCTGACCTTGGTGGTCTGCGTGGTGCTGTTCACAGCGGCCAGCATCATGACGCTGGTCGGCGTGAGCCAGCGCACCTACCGTGGCTATTGGTGGTGGACGGCCGCACAGTGGGCCAACATGGCCGGCGCGGCTTGCTTGCTCTTCAAGTATGTCGACCCATGGATGCTGCCGCTGTCGGTGCTGCTGTCCCTGCAATGGCCCTTGACGATGCTGGCTGGCATGCGCCAGTTCTACATTCGCAGCAACTTCCGCACGCCCCCTTGGTGCGATGTACTGGTTCTGCTCGCCGCCTTCGGTGCGTACTGGACGGTGTGGACCCACAGCCCGGGCGACATCGGTGCGCGCGTGGCCACCTTCAGCTTCGTCAATATTTGCTGCTACCTGTACACGGGCTGGCAAGTGCACTCGATCCGCGATTGGCGCCAGAGCCCCTATCTGACAGCGATCTTGTTGTTTTTGGTGGTGTCTGCGGTGGCCCAGGTGCCACGCATGCTGTCGGCCCTGGGCAGCTGGGGGGCTCCCGTGCTGGACGCCAATCACATCCAACAACCCGTGGTGCTGCTGGGCTTGGTCGCGGGGGTCATGTTCTCGGTCTATATGTGCTTGCTTCTAACGTACGAGCGCACCGAGCAAGACCTGCGCGAATCTCATCGACAGCTGCGCGTACTGGCCGACTTCGACATGCTCACACAGGTGCCCAACCGTCGGCACTTCAATGAGATGGCGGCTCAAAGTTTGCGTCTTTGCGCGCCAGGCAGCGCCTCTTTGATGGTCTTCGGCATCGACCACTTCAAGCAAGTCAATGACACCAGCGGCCATGCCGGCGGCGACGAAGCCCTCAAGCTGGTTGCGGGCACCGCACGCAAGCTGCTGCGCAGCAGGGACCTGGTTGGGCGCTTAGGCGGCGATGAATTCATCGCGCTGCTGCCCGACACCAGCGTGAACGATGCGCTGCATGTGGCAGACCGCATGGTTCGCCATGTCGACAAAGAGCGCAACGGCTTGCAGCAAAGCCGCTTGAGCCTGAGCTTTGGCGTGGTTCAAATCCTGCCCAATGAGGCCTTGCCTGAGGCCACCGTGCGCGCCGACCAAGCCCTCAACGAGGCCAAGCGGCAGGGCCGCAGCCGGGCGGTGGCCGCAGATGCGGGCTCGGGCGACACCACGGGCTTCAGCCACAGCCGCCCGCTGGGCATGCCGCCACGCTGACGCGAGCCCGCGTCGAGCAGCGACAATCCCGCCCATGGAGACATTCGACGTTGTGGTGATCGGCGCAGGCGCGGCCGGTTTGTTTTGCGCGGGCGCAGCGGGCCAGCGCGGCCTGAAGGTGCTGGTTTTGGACCACGCGGCCAAGGTGGCTGAAAAAATCCGCATCTCAGGGGGCGGCCGTTGCAACTTCACCAACCGCGAGGTGGGGCCCAGCAATTTCATCAGCGAGAACCCCCATTTTTGCCGCTCGGCACTGGCCGGGTACACACCGCAGGACTTCTTGGCCCTGATGGAGCGCCATGGCATTGCTTGGCACGAAAAGCACAAAGGCCAGCTGTTTTGTGACCGCAGCGCCGACGACATCATCCAGATGTTGCTGCGCGAGTGCGAAGCGGGCCAGGTCACACGCTGGCAACCGTGCGGCGTTCAAGCGGTCACCCCCGTGTCACCCAGCGATGCCCTTGGCCAACGCTTTGAACTCACCACTGACCGCGGCCAGGTCCAAGCCCGGCACGTTGTCGTGGCCACGGGCGGCTTGTCCATCCCGAAAATCGGCGCCACGGACTTCGGGCAACAACTGGCCAAGCGCCTGGGCCACCGCATCGTGCCGCTCAAACCCGCCCTGGTGCCTCTGACGTTTGCGGCCGAGCAGTGGTCACCGCTGGTGCCACTGGCAGGCGTGTCACTGGCCGTGGAGATCGCGGTGCAGCCTGAGGGCGAGCCTGGTGCCAAACGCAAAAAGGGCGCACCACCGCCGTTCATGGAAGACCTCTTGTTCACCCACCGTGGGCTCAGCGGCCCCGGCGTCTTGCAAGTGTCGAGCTATTGGCAGCCCGGCCAGGCCTTGCGCATCAACCTGGCCCCACAGCGAGAACTGGCAACGACGCTCAAACAAGCCAAGGTGGGATCGCGCAAGCAACTGTCTACCGCCTGGTCGAACGCTTTGGGCGAGGCCGTGCCGCAGCGACTGGCCCAGGCCTGGTTGGCGCGAGTGAGCCAGTCACACCCCAGCTTGCAAGCCGACGCAGCACTGGCCGAACTGAAAGACAAAGACCTGGAGACGCTGGGACAATCGGGCAACGCTTGGTCCATCGTGCCCAACGGCACCGAGGGCTACGCCAAGGCAGAGGTCACCGCAGGTGGCGTCGACACCCGCGAACTCAGCTCGCAAACCATGGAAAGCAAGCTGGTGCCCGGCTTGCACTTCATTGGCGAGGTGGTTGACGTCACGGGCTGGCTGGGCGGCTACAACTTCCAATGGGCCTGGGCGAGTGCCATGGCCTGTGCGCGCTCACTGACCGCGCACACCTGAACCCCTTTAAGATGCCAACCCTATGAGCAGCACGCATTTCGGTTTCAAGCAAGTCGACGAGTCCCAAAAGGCACAACACGTTCGTGGGGTGTTCGACTCGGTGGCCAACAAATACGACGTCATGAACGACCTGATGTCGATGGGGCTGCACCGCCTCTGGAAGGCATACACCATTGCGGCCAGCGGCGTGCGCGAAGGCCACAAGGTGCTCGACATCGCGGGCGGCACGGGTGACTTGTCCGAAGCCTTTGCCAAGCGCGTGGGGCCCACCGGCATGGTGGTGCACACCGACATCAACGAGGCCATGCTCAGCACCGGTCGCGACCGCCTGCTCAACACGGGTATGGCCCTGCCGACCACGCTGTGTGACGCCGAAAAGCTGCCCTTTCCCACCGGCACGTTTGACATCGTCACCGTGGCCTTTGGCCTGCGCAACATGACGCACAAGGACAAAGCCTTGGCCGAGATGTGCCGCGTGCTCAAGCCCGGTGGGCGCTTGCTGGTGCTGGAGTTCTCGAAGGTGGCCAAGCCGCTTGAGAAGGTCTACGACTGGTACTCGTTCAAGGTGCTGCCCAAGCTGGGGCAGTTCGTGGCTGGTGATGCCGCCAGCTACCAATACCTGGCCGAATCCATCCGCATGCACCCTGATCAAGCCACGCTCAAAGGCATGATGAAGACCGCTGGCTTTGGCCACGTTGACGTCCACAACATGACCGGCGGTGTGGTGGCCATGCACATGGGCATCAAGTGCTGATGCTTTGAGCCAGGCGGCTCAAAGGCCCAACAGTTCGTCTTTGAGCCCCTGGTCTGAGGGTTTGTCGCCCAACCAAATGCGCAGCAGTGCGCGGTAGAAATCTTCGCCAGGGATGTCGTGCAGCAAGGGCTGATCACCCATGGACACACGCGTGCCCATCCCCTCGGTGTACGACAACTCGATCGCGACGCCTTTGTGGGCCTCACCCGCCCGCAGCATGGCGGACGCCAGCTCATCAACGCGAACGCGCAAAGCCGCTTCCTCAGCGGGTGGGGTGTTGGCGTGCAACCCCTCGATCAAAGACTCGGCCAGTCGCTCGGCCGACACGTCGCGCAGCATGACGAGGCGAACGCACTTGGCGCCGGGCATGGACAGCACCTGCCTGACCGATGTTTCTCGGTGACTGAGGTACAGCCCCATCGCATAGACCTTGACGATCATCTTGGCTCGTACGCCGACGCCATTGAGCACCAAGGGCTGCCCTTGCAGCACGCGCTGCTCTTCGAACCTCACCCCGGCGGCCTCTGCGGCCAAGCCAAACAGGGGCGCGAGGAGGCCAACGAACAAGATCCCGGTCCGCAGCGGTTTAAGCACGCGCATGCCAACGCCCCATTGAGATGAAACACACGGCATGTTACATCGCTGATGCAACATGATGCTGAGTATCATACGTGTCGTATCCAACCCAACGGTCGCACGCTCTTGAACAACACCGCCCCCGCACGCCGCCGCAAGGCCCACCCACAAGCCAGCTCTGCTGAGATGACGGTCGAGGACTTGGCCGCGCAGACCGGGGTGAGCGTGCGCAACATCCGTGCATACCAAACCGCAGGCTTGATTCCGCCGCCCCGTTTGCAAGGACGTTTGGGCTTGTACGACCAGGCGCACCTGGGCAAGTTGGAGCTGGTGCGCGATCTGCGGCAGCAAGGCTTCAGGCTCGATGCCATCAAGGGCATGTTGGCGCACACGCCAGACGGCGCCTGGCCCGAGTATTCGCTGATCAGTGAGCTCTTCTCCACGACCTTCTTCACAGCCGAAGCGCCCAAGCGAAAGGCCCTGTCTGAGATGGCTGCGCACTGGCAAACACCGGCCACACCGGCGCAAAAAGAGCGCTTGCGCACCAATGGGCTGTACCGGCCCGTGGGCGAAGATGAGGTCGAAATGCTCAGCCCGGCGCTGGAGCGCATCGGTATCCAACTGGCCGAGCTCAATGTGCCGCTTGACACGGTGCTGAACCTGCAGGATGTGCTGATCGAGCACACACGGGCCATCGCCAAAGCCTACGTGGAGCAACTCTTCTTGGCACTGGCAAGCAACATCGCCCAAAAGAGCGCCGCCCAGGCGCCCGCGGCGCGCAAGCCCATTGATCCCAACGTGGTGGGCCCATTGAAAGACCTTTTTGAGAAGCTGCGCCCCTTGGCGGTGGGGTCCATCAGCGCGGCCTTCCCGGTGTTGCTGCAACAAGAGTTCGATCGCAGCGCGCAAAAGCTGCAGAACAACAGCCCTAAGACGTGAAGTGATTGCCCTTCGGGGGGCAGGTCAGAACGGTTCGCTATCGCACAGATGCAGCGAGCTCAAAACCTCACGATGAGCGCTGGCCGTGCGGCTTCATGGCCTCGCACGGATCATCCTTGCCAACAGCCTGATCGGAGTCTCACATGTCACACACACCCATTCGCACACCCTTGCGCACAGCCATCCAGGTGCTCAGCACCGCCTCGGTTTTGTCGCTGAGCGCATTTTCGATGGCCTTTGCAGCCACCGCCGAAGACCTCGACAAAGACTCGTCTCAAGCACTGCAGGCACTGTACAAAACGCACCCACTGGCGGCATCGCTCTCGCACAAAGCCAAGGCCATCTTGATCTTCCCCAACATCGTCAAGGCGGGCTTGGTGTTTGGGGGCAGCTATGGTGAAGGCGAGTTGCTCGAAGGCAGCAAAGTCGATGGTTACTACAACTCGGTCACGGCATCGTGGGGCCTGCAAGCTGGCGCCCAGTCTTATGGCTACGCCGTGTTCTTGATGACCGACAAGGCATTGAAGTACGTTCACGACACGCATGGCTGGGAGATCGGCGTCGGCCCGACCGTCGTGGTGGTTGACGAAGGCGTGGCCAAGAACCTGTCGTCGTCGACGCTCAAAGACGATGCCTACGCCTTCATCTTTGGTCAGCAAGGTTTGATGGCCGGCGTGAGCATCGAAGGCACCAAGGTTTCACGCATCAAGCGCTGATCAGCTCCGATACCGACGCCTCGCTCAGTTCAACACGGGCGGGGCCAGGGGTAGCCGAACTTCAAAGCGGCTGCCCTTGCCCACGGTGCTTTGAACCGACAAGCCCCCACCCATCAACGCCAGCAATCGCTGGGTGATGACCAAGCCAATGCCGGTGCCAGCGACTTCGCTTTGCTCGCGCCCCAAGCGGTTGAAGGGCTGAAACAGTTGAGCTTGCTGCTCTGGCGTCATGCCGGGGCCAGTGTCGATCACGGCCACGTTCAGCCGATCTGAACAGGGCTGCGTGATCTCGACACGCACCACACCCGATTTCACGTTGTATTTGATGGCATTGCTCAGCAGGTTCACCAAAACCTGGGTGAGGCGCATTTTGTCTGCGTGCACCATGCGGTGGTGCCCACCAGCGTCCACCAGCCAGTCCACCAGCAAGCTGACACCGTCGGTTTGCAGCATGGTCGCAACCAACTTGCACGCATCGTCGAGCACATCTTCAAGGTCGATGGGGCCGCAATCCACGCGCAGGCCGCCCGACTCGATCAGGGACAAGTCCAACACATCTTCGACCAGGCTGAGCAGGTGCTGGCCGGCCACTTGCACCGCTTGAACGCGCCCCACCTGGCGGGAGTCCAAAGGGTGCAGTCGGTCCATCTGCAGCAACTGGGCAAAGCCCAAAATGGCGTTGAGCGGGGTGCGCAGCTCGTGGCTCATGCAGGACAGGAAGGCCGACTTGGCTTGCGTCGCAGCCTCTGCGGCTTGGTAAGCCTCGCTGAGGTCGTGCACGCGCTGGCGCTCTAGGGACAGCATGGCGCGGTCGGTGATGTCGACCGCCGTGAGAAGGCAGGCGTGACCCTGGGGCTGCAATCTCACGTCGATTTGCACATGACGGGGGGACTCACTGCCGGTGGAAACGACAGCCTCCATCGGCTGGGGAGACTGACCCGCAAACACCAGTTGCAAAAGCGCCCGCAGGCTGATCTGGTCAACAGGCTGCAAAAAAGGTGCGAAGGCCTGCCCTACGACTTGTGCCCCGTCCAAACCCAGCAGCGCCACGGCGGCCAGGTTGGCTTGTAGCACCTGGCCGGCAGGAGACAGCGTGAAGCAAGCTGCCGGCGAGAACTCGTACAGCTCGGTGTAATGCGCCAGCGAGGTTTCCGCCAAGCGGTGCGCATCTTGTAGGGCTTCGTTCTGCATCTGCAACTCGATTTGGTGCACCTGCAACTCATGGAGCAAACGCTGGGTCTGTGAAACCGACTCTGGGCACTGCTCGGGGAACACTGAGGCACTCTGGTGCTGGGGCTGCGGCGTGACAGATGGCATGTGCGGGCTCCGATGTGGACAGGTGCACCCAAGTCAAAAAGGGCTTACTGGCACCCTAGGGCATGCCCCTTCCTGAATCTGTACGTTAGCGTACTTCGTTTGTGTGTCACCGGCCAGCCCCTCGTGGGTGCGCTGACGCACAGCCGAAGTCGCGAAAGTCAGGTACAAGGGGACATGGCCGAGCCCATCAGGCAGTTGCCCGACCGCGCCAAGAAACGGTACCGACTTTGACCACCGACACCCCCAAGGCGCGCATGCCATTGCGCCAACATGCAGAGCGTTTGCTCAAAGACGGCAAGGCACCCCTCACGCAAGTCAGCGCGGTGAGCCCCTCTGCATTGCACGCCCTGCACAACATGGCCGCTGAACCAGCCCAAGCCAGCGCAGCGCTGAAGTTGCTGCACGAGTTGCAGGTTCACCAAGTCGAGATCGACCTGCAGCGAGAGCAATGCGAACAACAATGCGTGCTGATAGAAGGGCCGTCACGCTTTGTGCGCATGTTCGATGAGGCGCCGTTTGCCTACCTGCGGGTGCAAGGCAACGGCAAAGTGCTGGATGCCAACCGACGCGCCTGTGCCTGGCTGGGCAGGCAACACAAAGACTGCATCGGGGCGCTGTTGCAAGACAGTTTGACGCTGGCGACACGCGCTGCGGTGACACGCGCTTTGACACGCCTGCTCAATGGCAGCGCGCAAGAAGCCTTCGAAGTGCAGCAGCTCGACGCGGGGCTGACCGTGAGGGTCGTGGCCACTGCGACCGATGGCGACGCATCGGTGCTGATGGCTTTCATGCCCATTGAGGCTGCGGCGGCAGCTTGAGCACGCTGCGCATCGTTGGCCTGGGCGCGTCGGCAGGCGGCCTGGCACCGCTTGAAGCGTTTTTCACGCAGGTCGCGCCCCAATCGGGCTTGGCCTATGTGGTTGTGCAGCACCTCAACCCCACGCAAAAAAACATGCTGGTGGCTTTGCTGCAAAAGGTGACTCGCATGCCGGTCAGCGAGGTGGCATCCAACACGGTGCCTCAAGCTGACCACGTCTATGTGTTGCCCCCCGATGCCGAAGTGACGTTGAGCAAAGGACGGCTGCAGCTTGAAGCGCCCACCGAAAAGCGTGGCCTTCGCTTGCCCATTGATGCGCTGCTGAGCTCCATGGCAACGGATCTGGGGAGCCAGGCCGTGGGCGTGGTGCTGTCGGGCATGGGCGCTGACGGCACCTTGGGCATGCAAGCCATACGGGCGGCGGGTGGCTTGACCTTGGCGCAAGACCCCAACGGCGCGCAGTTCAGCGCCATGCCTTTGAGCGCGATCAACGCCGGCATCATCGACATCGTGTGTGCCCCGGGTGACATGCCGCAGCGCATTGCAACGCCTGCCGAGGGGCAAACAAAGCTTGCCGCACCCGCCAGCGACCTGAAGGATGTGTTTGCCTGCCTGCTGGAAAAAACCGGGCACGACTTCTCGCTCTACAAGCCAAGCACCCTGCATCGGCGCATCCAGCGCCGCATGCGCATCCATGGCACCCCAACCGTGGCGGCCTATGCATCGCTGCTCCGTGACAACGAGCAAGAGGTCGATTTGTTGTTCAAGGAGCTGCTGATCGGGGTGACCAGCTTCTTCAGAGACCCCAAGGTGTGGGACCACATGCGCGACCACACCGTGCCCGACTTGCTGGCCAGCCAGCCGGCCGACGCACACTTGCGTGCCTGGGTCGTGGCCTGCTCCAGTGGCGAAGAGGCTTACACCCTTGCCATGGTGTTCACCGAAGCCATCGAGCAGATGCCCACGCACACGGCTTGCCGGCTTCAAATCTTCGCCTCCGATTTGAGCGCCGACGCGATCACCGTTGCCCGCAAAGGCAGCTACCCCGCGGCCATTGCAGAAGCGGTCTCGCCTCAACGGCTGTCGCGCTTTTTCGTCAAGCACGGTGAGCGCTGGCAGGTCACCAAAGCGATCCGTGACATGGTGCTGTTTGCGCCACACGACGTGCTGCGTGACCCGCCTTTCACGCGCCTGGACCTGCTGTGCTGTCGCAACCTGTTGATCTATTTTGACGCGGCACTGCAGCGCAAGCTGCTGCCCCTGTTCCACTACAGCCTGCGCACGGGCGGCGTGTTGATGCTGGGCAGCGCCGAGACGGCTGTGCCCTACCCACAACTGTTCGATCCACTGGAAGCCAGCCTGCGCCTGTATGCGGCCAAGCCACAGGTCGCGCGCAAAGACGCGGCCTTGTTGCTGAAGTCATTCCCGCCCATTTCCGATTCAGGCAAGGACCCTGTCGTGCCCACTCCCAAAATCGAAGCCAATGCCAATGAAGGCACGCTCCAAGCCTGCGCCGATCGTGTCTTGCTGGACACCTTGGCCCCGCCTGCCGTGATCGTCGATGCGCAAGGCGACATCGTCTACATCAACGGTCGCACTGGCAAGTACCTGGAGCCTGCTGCCGGCAAGGTGAACTGGAACTTCCATGCGATGGTCAAAGAGAGCCTGCGCGCGCCCATTGTCCAGGCCTTGCAGCACGCGGGCCCTGAGCTGCCACTGCAGCAACTGAGCAGGCTCGTGTTGGACACCCAAGGCAAACAAGCCCATTTGGTGGACGTCAGCGT
>JAVLFO010000776.1:0-4565 GCA_046052805.1 Aquabacterium sp.
ACGGGGCCTCAAGGGCGAGAACCTCACCGAGATGGCTGAGCTGCACGAAGCCGGCTGCGTGGGCTACTCGCAAGCCGAAGTGCCGGTGCAGAACACGCAGGTGCTGCAACGCGCCCTGCAATACGCCAGCACCTTCGGCTACACCGTCTGGCTGCGTCCGCAAGATGCCTGGCTGGGCAAGGGCGTGGCGGCCAGCGGCTCTGTGGCCACGCGCCTGGGGCTGTCGGGCGTGCCCGTGAGCGCCGAGACCATCGCCATCCACACCATCACCGAGCTGGTGCGGGCCACCGGCGCCCGCGTGCACCTGTGCCGCATCTCCAGTGCCGCCGGCGTTGATTTGGTTCGCCAAGCCAAGGCCCAGGGCCTGCCCATCACGGCCGACGTGAGCATCAACTCGCTCTTGCTCACCGACGTCGACATCGGCTACTTCAACCCCTCGATGCGCGTGACCCCGCCCTTGCGCCAGGGCCGCGACCGCGACGCGCTGCAAGCCGCTTTGCGCGATGGCACGCTCGACGCGCTGGTGTCTGACCACAACCCGGTCAGCGAAGACGAAAAGACCTTGCCGTTCGGAGAAGCCACCCCCGGCGCCACGGGCTTGGAGCTTTTGCTCAGCCTGGCCTTGAAGTGGTCCGGTGCCGATCAAACCGACACGCCGGACGCGGCCAAGCTGCGCACGGCGCTCAGCGTCGTCACCCAAGGCCCCGTGAAGGTGCTGGGCGATGCCTTGGGCTCCCTGGCCAACAGCGCAGGCCGCCTGGTGGCAGGCGGTGTGGCCGATGTGGTCATCTTTGACCCCGCCGCGCGCTGGAAGGTTGAACCCTCGGCCTTGGTCAGCCAAGGCAAGCACACGCCTTTTGCGTTCGAGGCCACGGGCTTTGAACTGGCTGGCCGCGTGCGCCACACCTTGGTGGCGGGGCAGGTGGCGTATGAGGCCGAGGCCGCTCCCCAGGCCACCGTCGCGAGCGCCGCATGAGCACCGTGACCGACGGCGGCTCAGGTCAAAGCAAGGCCCCAGCGGCCGTGCCCAAGCCCGGTTGGTGGTGGGCGCCGTTGGCCACCTGGCGCCTGCTGCGCGTGCTGCTGCATGTGCTCAAGGCCTATGTGCGCTCCTACCTGGTCTGGCCAGGCCTGGACGAGCCAGGCCGTGAGCGCGAGGCACTCACCTGGTCCCGCCAAATGCTGAATGTCATGGGCATCCGCCTGGTGGTGCAAGGCCATGCTCGCCCTGGTGCCAAATTGGTGGTGTCCAACCACGTGTCTTGGCTGGACATCGTGGCCATCAACTCGGTGGTGCCCTCGCGTTTTGTCTCCAAAGCCGAAGTCGGGCAATGGCCCTTGATCGGTCGCGTGGTCACCGAAGCCGGCACCCTGTATTTGGTGCGCGAGCGCCGCCGCGACGCCATGCGGGTGCTGGGCCTGATGGCGCAAGCGCTGCGCGATGGCCACACCGTGGCCGTCTTCCCTGAGGGCACCACAGGCGATGGCCACGGCGTGATGCACTTTCATGCCAATTTGCTCCAAGCAGCCATCGACGCCCAGGTGCCGGTCCAGCCCGTGGTGTTGCGCTACAGCGACCCCCGTCATGCCGTCAGCCCCTTGGCAGCCTATGTGGGCGACACCAGCTTGATGCAGTCGCTGTGGTGGGTGGTGACCGCGCGTGGCTTGACCGTGCATGCGGAGATCCTGCCTTTGCAGGCTGTTGAGCATGCCGACCGCCGCGCCTTGAGCGAAAACCTGCACGCAAAGGCCTCGCAAGCGCTACAAGCCAGCCTGTCCAAGCTCGCTTGAAATGTGAAGAATTGCGCGATGCGTATCGGTCTTTTCGGACATTTGCCATCAAGCGGGGACCCTAACCTGTCGACAACCGCTGAGCCTCTTAGGAAAGCGGCTGCGCACGCGGGCCCACGTCCAATCAGAGGAAGACGCTGACAGCCACGTGACGCTCAATCAACCCCGTTGAGGAGTCACACATGTCCCACAAGATCCTTCGGCGCTTGCCCTTGGCCGCCGCAGCCTTGCTTGCTTGCGTCGGTGCGCAGGCTGAATACAGCTCGCCAGATGGCAGTTTTTCGATGTCTGGCTTTGGCACCTTGGGCCTTGCCCGCAGCACGACCGACGATGCGGTTTTCAACTATCCAGGTCAAGGTGGTGGTGCCACTCGCCACGTCAGTGCCGATCCAGACAGCAAGGTGGCCGTACAGGGCACCTACAAGTTCACGCCCACGGTCTCTTTCACGTCTCAGTTGATGACCAAGATCGATGCCGACGCGCAGTACGTCCCCAATATCGAATGGGCTTTCGCCAAGTGGCAGGCCTCTCCCGCCCTGACGCTGCGCGCGGGTCGCATGGGTGTGCCCAGCTTCATGATTTCTGACTTCCGCGACGTAGGTTATGCCAACACCACGGTCCGTCCGGCGTTGGATGTCTACGGCCAGGTGCCTGTCAGTCACTTTGACGGCGCCGATATTTCCTACCAAGCCAATTTGGGGTCGACCACGCTGACGTCCACGCTCTGGACGGGGGACTCCTCGGCCGACTACGCCTCTTCTTTGGTGAAGACGCCCACGCACGTTGAAATCAAGCGCCAGGTTGGCGTCAATCTGCTGGCGGAGTTGAGCAACGGCGTGTCGGTGCGCTTCGGCCGCAGCCAAGGCAAGTTGTCCTTGTCCTCTGATACTGGCGATCAGCTGGCAAAGGGGGCCGCATTGTTGGCAGCCGGCGCTGCTGGTGCAGGTGATGCTGCCTCGGCCGCTGCCTTCAGCCAAGTGGACGCCACCATCAATCCGAAAGGCGTGGATGCCACCTTCACTGGCATTGGCTTGGGCTACGACCAAGACCAGTGGGTCGCCAGCTTGGAATACACCAAGCGCACCACCAAGAGCTTTGTGACCGATACCACCGGCTGGTACGGCGTGCTGGGCTATCGCATCAACAACTTGACGCCTTACGTTGGGTTGTCCAAGGTCAAGACCGACCGTCGGACGGCGAATCCTGTGTCGTTGGCCACCGCAGGTGCCTATGCAGCATTTGGCGCCGTCGATGTCTACAAGGGACTCCAAGCAGGGCTGAACAGCGAGAAGCATGACCAGCGTACCGCCACTCTCGGCGTGCGCTGGGATGCCGCCCGCAACATCGCCGTCAAGGGCCAGATCGACCACATCAGCAAGGCCGCTGACTCGGTCGGCATGTTCTTGATCGCTGACCCGGCCAACGCGGGCTCGCAGTCCTTCGTCAACAACAAACGCAGTGTCAACGTCTTGAGCGTGTCTCTGGACTTCGTGTTTTAAGGCGAGGAGCACACCATGAACAAATTCACTTTCCATTCTCTCGCCATGGCAGGCCTTTTGGCCTTGTCCCAAGCCGCCAGCGCCCAAGTGGCCGTCATCGTCAACCCCAAAAGCGCCGTGGCTGCCATGACGCAAGAGCAAGTGGCAGCCATCTTCCTGGGCAAGAGCGCGACGTTGCCCAGCGGTGCCACCGCAGTGCCAGCGGACCTGCCTGAGGGCAGCGCTACGCACGAGCTGTTCTACAGCAAGGCGGCCGGCAAAACCTCGGCGCAAGTCAAAGCCACCTGGGCTCGCTTGACGTTCTCGGGCAAGGCCACGCCGCCCAAAGAGTTGGGTAGCGCCGCCGACGTGAAAAAACACGTCGCCGCCAACCCCGACGCCATCGGCTACATCGAGAAGTCGGCAGTTGATGGTTCGGTCAAAGTCGTCCTGACCGTCGATTAAGACCGGCACAGGCGTTGTCGGGTGTGTCCGGCAACTGACAACGCCTTATTGTTCTCGGACAAACCGCGCCGCCCGCGGGACTCTACAATCGCGCGTCCCGCTGAAAGGTTCCTGATGTTTGTTTCCGAGATTGTCGGATCCCTGCACGACACCGTTGTGCAATGGTCGATCCAAGGGTTGGCTGACGCCAGCTGGTGGCAAATCACCGCCTACACCCTCCTGCTGACCCACATCACCATTGCATCTGTCACGATCTTCTTGCATCGTGCTCAAGCGCACCGGTCGTTGGAGTTGCACGCGGCCCCCGCACATTTCTTCCGATTCTGGTTGTGGCTGACCACGGCGACCGTCACCAAGCAGTGGGTGGCGGTGCACCGCAAGCACCACGCCAAGTGCGAAACCGCCGAAGACCCCCACAGTCCGGTGGCCCACGGCATCAAAAAAGTGCTGCTGGAAGGCCGTGAGCTCTATGCCGCTGAGGCCAAGCAGGCCGAAACCCTCAAGAAGTTCGGTCACGGCACGCCCGATGACTGGCTCGAAAGCCATTTGTACACGCCTCGCAGTGCCTGGGGGCCGTTCGTCATGCTGGCCATCGACCTGGCCTTGTTCGGTGCCATCGGCATCACCGTATGGGCTGTCCAGATGATCTGGATTCCGATCACGGCCGCCGGCATCATCAATGGCCTGGGTCACTGGTGGGGCTACCGAAACTTTGAGGCCCCTGATGCGTCGACCAACGTGTCACCCTGGGGCATCCTCATCGGTGGCGAAGAGCTGCACAACAACCACCACACCTACCCGACTTCGGCCAAGCTGTCGGTCAAGCCCTAC
>JAVLFO010000777.1:0-3711 GCA_046052805.1 Aquabacterium sp.
CAGCGAGCACCCCGCGCTGCGCGTCAAGCAGTTGCAGCAAGTCGATCTGACCTTCCCGGTAGAGTGACTCGGCGTGACGCAAGCCCTTGCGCCGCTCCTGCGTGGCGGCCTCCAGCGCCGCCGAGCGGTCACGCTCCTGGGCCAAGGCCACGAGGCTGTCGTCGACGTCCTTGATGGCGCCCAACACAGCCTTCTCGTACTGCAAGGTGGCCATGCGCTCCTTGGCAGATTGGCGCTCGACCGCAGCCCGCAAGCGGCCCGCGTTAAACAGCGGCATGGTGAAGGCCAGTGCGGCCGTGCTGTAGCGCACGGGCGAAAGGTCCAGCGCATTGAGTTTCAGGTCTTCGCGTCCAAAGGCTGCCGCCAGTAAGAATTTGGGCCACCGGTCGGCCTCGGCCTCACGCACGCGGGCGGCTTCGGCCATGAACTGCTTTTGGGCCAGGCGCAGGTCAGGGCGGCGCAACAGCAGCTCGGCTGGCTGTCCGGCGGACATGCGCGGCGGGCTCGGCAGCACCGGGGCTGCGGCCCGGTCCAGCTCGGGCAAGGGCTGGTTGGGGTTGGCTCCAACCATCACAGCGAGCTGGGTCTCTGTGACCTCGATCAGCGTTTTCATCGGGGGCAACTGCGCTTGCAGTGATTGCACTTCGCCGGTGGCTCGGGTCACGTCAAACTGGCTAGACACGCCGGCGGTCGCGCGGCTTCGGATCAAGCGTTCGGTGTCACGCTGGGCCTGCAGCAAGGCTTCGAGCCTGGCCAGGCGCAGTCGAGCGCTTTGCCAGACGATGTAGTGGCGTGTGACCTCGCTGCTCACCAGCCAGCGCGCCACTTCGACCGCTTCTTGTGCGCTGAGTGCATCCAGCTCCGCGGCATCCGCGCTGGCGCGCGCAGCGCCAAAGGCGTCCAGCTCCCATCCCAGATCCAGCGAGCTTCGGTAGGCCCGCGTGTCTGGCTTGCCCTGCTTGACCTGCTCAGGCAACCCACTGCGTTCATTGGACGCCGACGCCGAGACCGATACCGTGGGCAGCAGCCTGGATGCCACCGCAGTCTGGCCGGCACGGGCCTGCTGCACGCGCTGCAAGGCGATGCGCACGTCGTGGTTGGCCGACTGGGCGCGCTGAACCAGAGCCTCCAACGCCGTATCGTTGAAGCGCCGCCACCACGTTGCATCGACCGAAGGCGCCTGCTCCGACATCTGGCGGAACCCGGCGTCTTGGGTGGGCGAGACATCGGGTGGCACGGTCTCTGTGGTGGCGCAGGCCGATAACAAAACGATCAGGCAAAGGGCAGACAAATGATGGGTCTGCTGGCGCTGCGGTGGCCAGAGTGGCATGGTTTCGCTTCCGCTGTTGACAGTGTCTACCAGTTTGTCATCGAATGTAGACAGTGTCAACTCTGGTTTCCTCGCGCACTACACTAGCGCGTCGATCCATACGATGGCCTCGCCCATGACCAAGAAGATCTCACCGCCGGCTGCCCCCCTTGAATTGCGGGAGGCATGCGTCTTGGCCGCCCAGGAAGTCATTGCAGAAAAAGGCGTAGAGAACCTCAGCCTGCGAGACGTGGCACGCAAGCTGGGGGTGTCGCATCAAGCACCGTACAAGCACTATCCCAGCCGCGACCACCTGCTGGCCGAGGTCATGCGACGTTGCTTCCAGAGTTTCGCGATGCACCTGGACAGGCGTGGTCATTTCGCCGATCCCAGAGAAGACCTCGCTGCGTTGGGGCGCCAGTACCTCAGCTATGCCAGTGATCACGCCCTGGAGTACCGCTTGATGTTCGACACGCCCTGGCCTGAATCAGCAGAGCACCCGGACCTCATCCGCGATGCCGTCCACACCTACGACATCCTGCGCACGGTGCTCAAACGCGTGCACGGCAAGTCGGCGGCCGTGAATGACCGAGTGGACCTGGATGCGCTCTACATCTGGTCTACCGTGCATGGCCTGGCGGGCGTGCTCAATGGCAACTGCATCGACAAGCTGAATCTGAAGTCCAGGGTCCTCGAGCAGGCCATCGAACACGTCATCAAGATGGTGGAGCTCAGCCTGCAGGGCAGGGCTTGAGCCCACTCCGCAAAGCCGGGCTCATTGACGCATGCGGATCAGAAATCGCGGCCCACACTCACCGTCAGCAACCACGGGTCGAGCCTAGCGTCAAAGGATCGGGTGTAGGTCCCGAGACTGGGTTGCTGACCAGCGCCACTGCGAGTCGTGGCAAGCTGGTTGGCAATGCCGGGAAGCAGGTTCTCGGAGTTGAACTTCGTACCATTGATGATCTGTATGGCCGTCAGTGTGTTCGGGCCGACATCTTTTGCTGACTGCACGATTGCAGGCCCCTGTGCCAGAAGGTTGGGATCAGAGTTCGTCACAGCCTTGGCCGTCGTGCGCAGTTTCAGGTAGCCCAGCGTTGCATTCAATGTCCAGCCATCGCCGATGCTCACATCTGCCCCCATGAAGCCGGCTGGCCCATAGGCGTTTTTGACACGGATCGTGGTGGGCCCGCCGCTGTAGTCCTCCAATGATTTGGAGGCCTTCGTGTCAAAGAACACGAAGTAATAGCCCCCCAAGCCAAAAGACGGCCTGAACCAGGCGTTCTTGTTGCCCACGATGTACTTGGCGTAAGCAATGGGCCCAAATCCCTTTGAGGACATCACTTTGCCGAGGTCTACGGCGTCAGAGCCTTGCCCACCGATTCTGCCTGCGCCATGCACATCGACATCAAAAGGCTGTCCCAACACATAGGCCTCCATGGCCCAGTGGCGATCTTCGTCCAGGTAGCGCCCCATCGTGACGGTGAACCCAGCGGCCTGTTTGGCTGAGACCGTCACACCGTCTGGAATGCCCAGCCCTCGGCCTTCGGGGGCAGACGGGTGGTCATTTTTGATGCTGTTGGACAGCAGTTGAAGCGCTGTTGCGTATTGGGGATTGAGCCCAGGTGTGAACTCGTCGCCATACTGGATCACCCGTTGCCCTGACTCCCTGACATTTCCATTGTGGTTGTTGGGCTTCAGCCGGGTGTAGCCCGCACGCCAATACATGTGCTGGGCTGGCTTTAGCTGCAGCTCACCTGACATGCCGCTTGCGTGTTGTGCGTGGCCCGGAGTGACGGCCCAGCATGTCAGGCCAAACAGCGCCAGTCTCCGCAGCATGCGCATCACAGGTCTCCCGCGATGACTTGGCCGGACCAGCGGGCCTTGCTTCGCAATAGTGCCAGGCTGCCAAAGCCGAGCAATAGCAAAGCGTTCGTCGATGGCTCAGGGATAGCAGCGATCGGTTGCCTGAACCAGGGCACCACCTTGGTGTCAATCGTGCCGAAGTCAAGTTGCTTCAAGACTGGCACCATGAATGCTGGCAACTGAACCGCATCCGCGAAACGCTGAGCCCCTTCATCTGTGAAGTGCAGGTTGCCCAGACCCAGTTTGAATGAAATGCCATCTTTCAGGTCAAAGGTCAGCGGCTTGAGCACCGAGAACGTGAGCAGAGGCGCCAGCACAGAACCCTTGGATGTGACGACATCGCCCATGACCAGGCTTGTTTTGAAGTCGATGTCCAGGTTCGCGAGGCTGACCTTGGACTGGTTCAGTGTGTTGAAGAAGTCCAGCGACACCCCGGCCACCTCGGCCTTCTGGATCGACAGTGATGGGGGCAAGAGCTTGATGTCCAGCGTGGCCTGAGAGACAGGCAGGTTCAGTACGCCATTGCCGATCGCGAT
>JAVLFO010000778.1:0-2749 GCA_046052805.1 Aquabacterium sp.
TGGCTACCAGCGCCAGTGGACCCTCACGCAAGACGGCAGCCTGAGGATCATGGCGCCTGAAACAGTGGCCCAGGTGGGGTGCATCCACACCTGCCCGGGCCTGGAGGTGGACCACGTGGGTGTGATCATCGGCCCCGACCTGATCTACCGCGACGGCCGCGTGCAGACCAACGCCAAAGCCCGCGCCAAGTCAGACAAAAGCATCCGCGGCCTGAGCACCCTGACCAAGCGCGACCCACAAGCCGCGCAAGAGCTGGCAGACCGCATCATCAAGAACACCTACCGCACCTTGATGACGCGGGGCATGAAGGGCTGCCATGTGTACTGCGCTGACCCTGCCCTGGCGGCGTACCTGCGTGAGCGCCTGGGCAGGCTCGAGCCGGCCCCCGTGAAAGCCACCGCACAAGCCCCCTCGCTCGCACAAGCATTGCCTGCGGCCAAGGTGTTGCCACTGCGGCGTGTGAGCGATGCAGAACGCCAGCAAGGCGTGAAGGCCGTGCCCGTGGTGGAACTGAAGTTTGCAGCGGGGCATTTTTCAGAGCCGCAGGCCCTGGAAGACGGTGCCAGTGAATGGGTGGAACTGCCCGAATGGATCACGCTTCAGCCCGGCATGTTCGTGGCCCAGGTGGTGGGCGAGTCGATGAACAAGCGCATCCCCAACGGAGCCTGGTGTTTGTTCCGCGCCAACCCGCAAGGCACCCGCAACGGCAAGATCGTGGTGGTGCAGCACCGCAGCATCAGCGACCCGGAAATGGGGGGCAGCTACACGATCAAGCGCTACCGTAGCGAGAAGCTGATGGATGTGGATGGGGGATGGCAGCAAACGAGGGTTGAGTTACTGCCGGAGACGGATCGGGATGGGTTTGAGTCCATCGTGATTCAGTCAGCAGATGCCGAAGAAGTGACGGTTTTGGCTGAGTGGTTGATGTCGGTGGGGTGATCGTGGCAACAAACTTGAACAGATTGAGTCGTTGGGCTGTTGAAGCCGCACTGGATGAATTCGTCTTGATTGGTCGTGATGCCTTTCTGACCAAGTACCGTTTTGGTTCGGCAAGAGATTTTTTCGTCAAGCATCCTGCTACAGACCAAGCATGTGATTCCAAAGCCATCGTCGGCGTTGCCTATGGCCTGCAGTTTCCAGAGAGGGGACCATTGCGACCCCAAGACTTCTCCGGCGGACAAGCAACAGTTGTCAAGGCCTTGAAAGACCTTGGCTTTGATTTGGTGGACGCAAACAACCCTCTGCCGTCGAGTAAAGAACGTGTCTGGACTCGGCACGAAAATGTATTGATCGTGGCGGACTATCTTGAGATGCTTGTGAAAGAGCTCTCCGGTCAGACTTACAACAAGGCCGAGCGCGCGCGAAACCTGATGCCTCGCTTGAACGAGAGAAGCAAAGGTTCGATAGAGTTCAAGCGCGCCAATATCAGCGCTGTGATGATCGAATTAGGTTACCCATCCGTTTCTGGATACAAACCACGTCCAAACTTTCAACGCGAAGGTCTGGTGGATATCGTCGCGGAACAGGTTGCTCATCTCCCTATGTTGGACAAGGCTGCGGAACTCGCAGTGGACCGTCCAGCGGATATCCCTGAGTCAGTTGCCTTCAACAGTCTTTTGACCGACCCGCCGAAGCGACATGCGCGTGTTGAAGAAGGTCGACCCGACTACGTCCGTCGCGCTGTCAAGCGCGACTACTTCGAACGTGAGAGCCGCAATCGCTCACTCGGCACCGCAGGCGAGAAATTCATCGTTGAGTATGAGCAGTGGCGACTGGTTCAATTGGGCGTTGGACAGCTGGCTGACTGTGTTGAGCATGTTGCCGATACACAGGGCGATGGCCTTGGGTATGACGTTTTGTCTTTCGAGACAGACGGGCGCAAGCGATTCATTGAGGTGAAGACCACAGCACACGATGCCATGACACCGTTTTTTGTGTCGTCAAACGAAGTGGCCTTTGCTCGCGAACAGATGAGCCAGTTCAGGCTTTACAGGCTCTTCCAGTTTCGCACTGCACCCAAGTTTTTTGAACTTGCGGGAGCCATTGAGCAGCATTGCTCTCTTGACCCGGCGACTTACCGCGCAACCTTTTAACGAACGTACCAGGCACCTCTTTCCATGACCACCCAATCCTCAGAATACATCGTCATGTCTTCGGACGACAACACCCTCGTTCTGACAAACAAACGTGTGAAATTTGAGGCCAAGTCCAGAGCACAAAGTGCCTACAAGTCCATTCCCCTGGACCAAGTGGCAACGTGCTCTATGGACACAAAGACTTTTCCCGTCTTGTTGATTTTGGCTGCGGTTGCTGTGCTGGCGGTCTTTGCCGCTCCGACGTTGGATCAGCGTGTCGGCGCTGGCATTGGCGCGCTCTTGCTCATCGGCGCATATCTCGGGATCCGTAACGGTCGGTTGGCGGTTTATGCAACGAGTGGCGAGAGCATCGCAGTGCCCACCAAAGGGCTTTCCCACGACCAAGTCAAAGGATTCTTGGAGGCAGTTGAAGCCCAGGCTGAGATCAAAAAGGGCGCAAGCGCCGTGCATGGGCAGCAACAGGCCGCCTGAAACAGGTCAGGGGCTGCGAGGCTGGCGCCGCGTCGAATCGCCAACCCCATCAAGCCCCCAAAACCACCTCTCGCGAAGCCGGATAAGCCGAACACAAGTACACCGCACTGCCCAGCGTGTTGCCGCTGACCGCACCTTCATGCCTGTCTCTTATACACATCTGACGCTGCCGACGACTAGT
>JAVLFO010000779.1:0-7558 GCA_046052805.1 Aquabacterium sp.
CTGCTGGCCTTTGCGGCGCTGTTTGGCCCGCATGTGCATTGGGCCATGGTGCGCGACTGGCCCACCTTGCACTACGCCTTCAGCCGGGGTCAAAGCGACGAGCTTGCCAAGGCCGGCACGTGGTCTCAAGAGTTCTTGAGCTTTGTGTTCACACAGCTGATGACGCTGCTGCCAGCCTGGCTGCTGTTGCGCAGCATGGGAGACTCCCCCAAGGCACAACGCACGCCGGCTGAGCGCTGGCTCTTGCTCACCCTGGCCATGGGCCCCGCGCTGCTGATCATGAGCGCCGCCGTGGCCGCGCAAGCCAAGATGCTGCACATGTGGGCCTCGCCGTTCTTCTTGTGCGTGACCCCGCTGTGGCTGGCTTGGCGCACGCCCACCGGCTTGAACCTGGGCCGCTTCGTCAAGGTCTGGGTCGCCTTCGCGCTGTTGTTCCCTGCCCTGTTCATCGGGGTGTCACTGTGGGGCCCGCAGCACAAGCACAAGCTCGACCGCACCGGGTACCCGTCTGCAGAAATCGCGCAAGCGCTCAGCACCCAATGGCGCGCCCAAACCGGTCAAGCGCTGACCATCGTCGGCGGAGAGGGCTTTGTGGCCGAGGCCATCGCGCACTACAGCCCTGATCGCCCTTCTGTGTTTTTCGACACCGACTTTGGCGAGTCACTGTGGATGACACCGGCCGAGGTGCACCAACAAGGCGCCCTGCTGGTGTGGCCTTTGGGTCGCGGCGAAGTGCCCGAGGGCCAACTGCCCACCGACAGCCGCGAACAAGTGGCGCCTTTGTTGTCGCGCTACCCCACCCTCGCGGCGCAACCCACCTTGAAGGTGCACACCACCTGGATGGGCAAGCCCTACACGGTGGCCGTGGCCTGGGCGGTGCTGCCGCCAGCAGGCGTCGCGCCGCACCTGGCTCACTGATCGGTGGTGAGCTTGTCGGTGACGATGGCCTGACGGCGGCGCTCGACATAGAACAAGCTGCTCGACTTGGTGTTGTCGGGGCAGCTGGCCGTGCCATTGCAGGCCAAGGCGTCGATCACGTAGGTGCGCACTTGGCGCGCCGAGCCATCGGCCGCAGCGCCCTCCACATACGACGTGCTGTTGCATGTGACCGTGACCCACACGCCCATGGTGCTGCGCAGGTCCAGGGTCTGACTGCTGTTGCTGCAGCCATTGAAACTGCCGCCCGTCACCAAGGCTTGGTACATGCCCCACTCCACGCCAGCCCCTGCGGCTTGCAAGGCGTTGGCGCCCGCCAAGTCAGACGCGGAGTTGATTTGCTGCGTCCAGCCCAAACGCACGATGGCAGCGGCCAAGGCGGCCAGCAGCACCAGGATGATGATGGCCGCCACCGCACCAAAGCCCCTGGCGGGGCGCAAGGCACGGTGGCGGCGAAGGGCTTGCGTGGCTTTGTTCATGGCACGTTCAGCACATGGGCGCCCACTGCCAGGGTCGATGACTCGTTGTTGGACGACAGCTTCAACTCCATCCACAAAAAGCCGCTTTGCTGCGTGGCGCCTTGGTTCGGGTCGTACACAAAAGCGCATGACTTGACGCGGGTGGCCAGCACCGTGGCGCCGGCCGTTGAAGGGCAGCTCGATGGGTAGGTACCTGTGAAGTTCCGCTTGAGCCGGTACAAGGTGCCTTTGCCATTGCCGCTGGCATCGACCGAGCCATCGGCGCCACTGCAGATGTAGAACACCGATTGCTCGTCTTTGGACACCACCTGAAAGCGCCCCCCGTCATAGCCCGGCGAGACCTGCAAGGCCGACATGCTGATGCGGTGCACCCCTTGCGTGGACTTGGGCGCGGGGTTCACCGCCGTGATGGCCGATCGGTTGAAGCCGTCGTACACGTCGTTGCTGTTTTGGTTGTTGATCACGACCCAATCGCCCACCACCGGCGTGCTCGACAAGGGCGTGAGCGCGTCGAACACCGTGGCGCCGCCAGCCGCGTTGCCGGGGTCGATCCAGGCCGAGCAGTTGTTGGAGCTGCCCGAAGCACAGCCCTGGGGCGTGTCGTTGCTGACGTCGGGGGCGACACGGTAGCGTCCACCCGACGTGGTGGGCACCAGCTCAAAGCACTGCGCCGAAGGCACGCGCAAAGAGTTGGGCACCGCACGGCGCACATCGCGCAGCATGCGTCGCAAGGCGGTGTCAGCCTGGTCGGCGTGGTCGGCGCGCAGGCGGCCATCAAAGTAGGCATCCAGGGCCGGGCGCAAAAAGGCGGTCATGGCCGCGCCAATCACACCCATGATGACGATCACCATGATCAGCTCCACCATGGTGAAGCCGCGCTGTCGCCGAGCGCGCACTGAGGGGGGCCAAGAGGGTGTGAGGCGACTCATTTTGCGTAGTTGGTTCGCCAGCCCGTGAGGGTGATGCTGTCGGTGCCGCGCGAGACGGTGACCTGGATCTGTGCCGCATCGGGCGAGGCAATGCCGCCAAGCGCCGTCTTCACCACCGACATGCTCACGCTCATGCCGTCCAAGGCCCCGATGGCGACGCCATCGATGTTGCAGATCTGGCCTGACGTGGCATAGCCGTTGTAGTCAAACACATCGTTGAAGGTGTTGCGCGCGCAGCCAGAGGTCGTGTTGGCAGCAGTCGCAAAGGGCTTGAGCTCGGCCTCTTCGAGCAACTCTTCGGCCACGGACATCAGCTGCTTGCGCAAGACCGGGTCGGCGCTGTTGCGCACGCTCTGGTTGAAGGCGACCAACACACCGGCCAAACCCACGCCGATGATGACGATGGCCATGACCATCTCGATCAAGGTGAAGCCGCCTTGGCGCAAGCGCTTACTCGACATGGCCGGTCTCTCCCAACACCACCAGGCTGGCCACGCCGGTCAGGCTGATGGTGCGGTCTGCCGCGCTGCTGCCGGCGCCGTCGGTGGTCACGCGGCCATCAGGCTGGAAGTAGATGAAGCCATCGCCTGCCGGAGAGACGGTCGTGATGGCGCTGCCGCTGGGCGCGGTGGCATAGGTGGCGTTGCCGTCAGAGCCGGTCATGGCCACGGTACAGGCGGTAGCGGGGTTGCTGGTGGCGGTGGTGATCTTGACCGTGGTGTTGGTGATGGCCACGCAAGTCAAGCGCCTGCGGGCCACCGCGCTTTTCTGGGCGAAGCGCAAAGCGCCTTGCAGCTCATCGCGCCAGGCATCGTCTTGCAAGCTGATGGCGGCCACCAGCTTGGGCGCCACGAAGACCGACACGATGCCCAAAAGCACCAGCACGATGATCAGCTCGATCATCGTGAAGCCCGCATGCCGCATGCGGTCAGAAGATGTCGCGCACATGGACGGCCTTGTTGGTCTCAGGCGAGAACACGCCGAAAGTGGCACGCGCCGAGGGGTCGCGGTCATAGGCGCTGTTGCCCGCACAGCCATAGGTGCTGCCGTACTGCGCGCGCAGCCACTTCAAGCCCGCCCCGGTGGTGGCGCCACTGGTGCTGCGCGCGGGGTTCAAGCACGACTGGTCGGTGGCCGTGCTGCCCAGGGCAAAGGCAAAGTCAACGCTGCCCGTCACGCTGGCATTGGCTTTGGTCAACAGCAGCTCAAAGTTACCGGGCGACTTGAGGTTGAAGGCCGACGCCGTCACAGGCCAGGCCGCTGTGCTGGCGCCGGTGCTGCTGTAGTAGCCGCCCATCACCACCGCTGTGGTGGGCAAGACGGTGCAGCTGTCTTTGTCATTGACCACCCAGGTGGCCGCGCCGGCATTGCTGCTGACCGACGCCCAATACTGGGTCTGCACGGGCACCGTCAACGACGTGCCGGATGCCCCAAATTTGTTCGACACCTTGATGCGGCCACTGCGCAAGCTCACGCCGCCCTCGGTGTAGCCGCTGGAGCTGATCGAACCATTGACGTTGGTGGTGTCCGTCGCACGCAGGGTCACCGTGGTGGGCACATACGGCTTGGTGTTGAACGTGAACGTGGGCGACGTGCTGCTGGCAGCGACCGTGGCCGTGCCATTGACGAACTTGGCCGCGGCCACCGTGGTGTTGCTCAGTGAGCCGGTGCCGCCATTGCTGACAGCGCTCAAGCTGACGTCAATGGCCGTCACGCTCGACAAGGTGCCCGTGCCATCGTGGTTGGCGGTGATGGTGTCGGCGGCATTGCGCGCCGTGACCGTCACCCCAAAGGGCTGGCCGCTGTACGTGAACTGGCTGCCGCAACCATTGCTGACAGCCACGTTGTAGTGGTGCGGCACAAATGGGCCCACACCGCCTGGGTTGGTGGCGCCCGAGGCCGTCAAGCCCGTGCCCAGGTAGTTGCCGCTGGTCAACACCGCCGCCAAGGTGCCCGTGCCGACTTCGCTCCAGCTCATGCCGGTGACGGTGGCCACGCCCGCGCTGAAGCCCCCCATGGTGCCCGCCGTGAAGCTGCCTGCGCTGCTGCTCGTGCCCGTGGGGCTGAACCGCGACCATGTCATGGTGGCCGTTTCGGGGGCGGTGGCATAGGTCACCCCACCGGCGCTGGCCGACTCTTGCCCAAAGTTGGGCGCGACATTGCCCGCCGAGGTTTTGGCCGTGATGGTGGCGTTGAACGCGTTGCCAGCCTTGATCGGCGCGGCCGTCGTCTGGGCGACAGCGAACGAGGCAGGCGCGGCGATGAAGTCCACCTGGCCATTCATGCTCAAGCCGGTGTCGTTGTTGGCATTGGATCCCGCATACGCGCCGTTCAAGGTCACCCGGCCCACATCGGGGTAGACCAGCGTGGCGGTGGCCGTGCCGGTGGTGTCGAAGTTCAGCGTCAGGGCTTGCCCCGCGCCATAGGCCGACGAATTGCCACACACCAAACTGGCAGCGCTCGATGGTGACTTGTTGTTGGTCAAGCTCACGGTCTTAGAGCCCAAAACAGGGTTGACATAGCCACACGACAAGGTGATGTTGCGATCCCCCTGGAAGGCCGCGCCGCACTTGTTCGTCGTCGGGTTTTTCTGAACCGCCTGAACCGTCAAGATCCGGCTGGTTTCGGCCACGTGGTTGGGCGAGTCCAAGCTCAACAACAAGCCGCTGTCAGACAAGGTGAAGACGCACGAGCCATTGATGCCATTGCAAGTGGTACTGATGCCAGCGGCGGCCATGGTCATGGCGCCCGCCGTGGTCATCTTGGTGTTGACGGTGGCACTGGCTGAGCCGTCGTTGACCACGATGTTGAAGCTGCCCACCGTGGCGCCGTTGGCCGTGAGTGAGCCACTGACGCCGCCCGTGTAAAGGCTGCTGCACTGCGAGTTGGCACAGGCCACCACCGTGAAGGTTTGAGTGGCTGCGCAGGTCAATCCCTGCCATCCACTGGTGTTGCGGATCTCGACGTGGTCGAGGGTGCTCGCGCAGGGGCTGGTTTTGGCGCGCACCGTGGCCAGGTCGGTGGTCGAGAGCAAATTGGGATAGACGCGCAACTCGTCGATGTTGCCGCTGAAGCCGTAGCTGCTGGTGTTCTCGCCACCTGAAGCGGAGTTGGTCTCGGCCCCAGCCGACACCGCCCCGGCATCCCCCCCCAGGTCGCTGATGCAGCAAGGCAAAGAGTAGGTGGCACTCGCCGAGGTCACCAAGCTGCCAGCGGTGTTGTAGACGTAGATGTACTTTTTCTTGTTGAGGGCATCCACCCCGAACGCCACGAAATACCAGGTGTTGCTGGACAAGGCCACCGTGGTGTCCAACGCCTGCGTGCTGCTGGCGCGCGTGAAGAAGCGCAATCTGCCCAGGCCGGGATCGCCCAGGCTCAGGGCAAAGCCCACGCTGCCGCCAGCGGTGCCGGTTTCGTCATCGGCAAAGATGCGCTGGTTGGGCAAAGACACATCGGTGCTGCGGATCCAGGCTGTGACCATGAAGTCGCCGCCCTGGCCCAAATGCGGAAAGCCTTGCGGCAAGGCCATATAGTCCTTGTTGCTGCGGTTCAAGGTGGGGTAGTTGCACGTGCCCGGCGAGCCCGTGATGGCCGGCGTGTTGGTCGTGGTGGTGGGCTTGGTGCTTGACAAGCTGGCGGCCGTGGCGTTCCAGCCGTTGCCCGAGGTGTCCAGCACCTCGCCGGTGGCGCCCGTCCAGCTGCCCTGGTTGAACAGGTACTCGGCAATCGGGCTTGGCAAGGTGGCGCAAGCAGGCGGCGTTGCCCTGAAGCTGAGGTTGGTCGTGCACGCTGTGCTGCACGTGCTGCCCGTGCCACAGCAAATGCCGCCACTGGTGGCATTGGTGTAGAGCGTCACGTGGTCCCACCAAATGCCCAGGAAATCGGCATTGGTCTTGGAACGTGCGCATTTGCCGACGCTGCTGTTGCTATAAAGCGTGACGTCATTGGTCTCAGACACCGCGTCGCCGTTGATCACGCCGTAATTGCCGAGGGTCACATTGCCCGTCAAGGCCCGCACCGAGCCTTTGAAGAGGCTGTAATTGCCTGGCCCGTTGTCAAAGCTGTTGACCGTGATGCCACCGCCCACCGTGATGTTGGAATACACGGTGATGTCGCAATCGCAACTGATGCCCCCATTGATGCTGGAGCGGTCATACAGGTAGATGTGGCCCGTGTCAGCCGACAAAGAGCCCGCCACTTTGGTGTCGTGCCCGATGCTCAAAAAGCCCGTGGTGGCCGTGACATTGCCCCCCAATGTGGACGTGCCCGAGTCGTTGTTGACCGTGACCCCAGTGATGTCGCCCGTGATGGTGACGCCCCCATAGATGTAGACCGTGCTTTTGGCGTTGACCTTGCCATTGATGGTGACGCCTGGACGGATGTCGTCGTAGCCCGCCGTGGCATTGATGTTGCCCGTCACGGAGGCGTTGTCGTACAACACAATGAAGGAGCCGCCCGACGTGATGTTGCCAGTGACCTTGCTGCTGGGGCCCACGCTGACCCAACCTGTGGTCGAGGTGATCGCACCGCCAAAGGTGGACGTGCCGGAATCGTTGTTGACGTAGACGCCACTGGTGGTGCCCGTGATCTTGACCCCGCCGTACACATAAACCACCGAGCCCGAGCTGATGCTGCCATTGATGCTGGCACCTGTGCGCACATCCACATTGCCGCCGGTGGAGGTGACATTGCCATACACCGTGCTGCCCGGACCAATGATGGCGTAACCCGAGGTGGTGCTGACCGCTCCACCAAAAATGGAGGCCCCACCCGAGCTGTCGAGCAAGGTCGCCGACAAGGTGCCACCAATGTTGCCGCCCGGGTAGACCAGCACCGTGCAACTGCAACTGATGTTGCCGGTCACGCCATTGGTGCCCGCCATCGTGATGGTGCCCGACGTGCTGCTCACATTGCCGGTGACCGAGCTGTTGTTACCCAAGTAAACACCGCTGGTGGTGCCCGAGACAGATCCACCAAAGGTGGCCAAACCGGCGCCGTTGTTGACGTACACCGCCGAAGTCGTGCCTGTGACCGTGACCCCGTTGTAGATGTAGGCCACCGCGCCAGCGCTGACGTTGCCGTTCACCCGAGCATTCGGACGCACGTCCACGTCGCCGCTGTTGGACGTCACGCTGCCCGCCACCGTGCTGCCCGCGCCAATGATGGCGTAGCCAGACGTGGTGGTGACGCTGCCGCCAAAGGTGGATGCGCCGT
>JAVLFO010000780.1:0-4185 GCA_046052805.1 Aquabacterium sp.
TAAGGCACGTCGATGAACTTAGCGCCCAAAGACTCCACCTGTTCTTTCACCGAGGGGCGCACGTCAGACGCTTCAATGACCGCGCCCAGGCGCTTGGCCGTGGCGATGGCTTGCAAGCCAGCCACGCCCACACCCAAAATCACCACGCGGGCGGCCTTGACGGTGCCGGCTGCGGTCATGAGCATCGGGAAGATGCGCTGGTACTTGTCTGCGGCGATCATGACGGCCTTGTACCCGGCCAGGTTGGCCTGCGACGAGAGCACGTCCATGCTTTGTGCGCGGGTGGTGCGGGGGGCCGCTTCCAGCGCGAAAGCGGTCAGCTGCGCGCTGGTCATGGCCTGCAAGCCGTCCTTGTCGAACGGGTTGAGCATGCCCACCACCACGGCACCTGCCTTGATCAGCGAGATTTCGTTGGCAAAGGGGCTGCGCACCTTGAGGACCATGTCGGCGCCAAAGGCACCAGCTGCGTCGGTGATCTCGGCACCTGCGGCCGCGTAGGCCTCGTCCGTCACGCTGGCAGCGATGCCAGCACCCGACTGCACGCGCAGGGTGTGCCCCTGAGCCTTGAGCTTCTTCACGGTTTCGGGCGTCACGGCCACGCGGCTTTCGCCGACGGTGGTTTCCATGGGTATGCCAATGAGCATACGTGTCTCCTACAGGTGGGTGCCGCCCGGTCAAGCGCCGGGCTGGCGTGAACTTTGCCTAACCCACCAGCATACACAAACTTAGGGGGG
The DNA here is from genome assembly GCA_046052805.1 of Aquabacterium sp. Taxonomy (GTDB): domain Bacteria; phylum Pseudomonadota; class Gammaproteobacteria; order Burkholderiales; family Burkholderiaceae_C; genus Aquabacterium. Next base: position 735 of record JAVLFO010000780.1, read on the forward strand.
ATCCCGGGGTTGCGGACGACAGGCCGGGCGTTTTGGGCATCCCAGGGTACCGAAACCCCTCAATCTGATGTGCTTCGTTGTCAAATAAATCAAGCGGGCAAAGAAAAAGGGGGCCAGGCCCCCTTTGCTCAATGGTCGAGTCGTGCCGCGCTCAACGGCGAAGTTCGGGCGACTCAGACAGCGACTTGACCAACTTGTCCACGGCTTCTTTGGAGGCGCGGCGGGCAGACAAGGAGAAATCGCTCTTGAACTCGTCGAACGTGGCTGCACCCTTGCCAAACGCGCGGACGGTGGTCACAGCTTGACCGGAGCCATCGGCCACCTTGCAAACCAGGTCCACTGAGAACTGCGTGGGCGGCCACGTCAGCATGCTTTCAGACGACGACGTCGTGGTGATCGTGGGGGTGATCACATAGGCGACACCCTTGGCATCGGCTGCGCTGGACACCTTGCTCACGTCAGAGAAGACGGCTGAGAACGCTTGGTAGAGCGCAGCGTCCAGATCTTGATAGGGCTGGTACTTGACCTTGTCGCCACCGCCACCGGGGGTCTTGACCTCCAACGCCATGTCGGCAGGGCTGATCACGTAGGCCACCGTTTTGTTGATCTTTGCCGAGGGCTCGGCGGCGGGCTTGGCGCTCGGCGCCATCGAGATTTGGTGAGCGCAACCGGTCATGACGACCAAAGCTGCCGCACCAACCAAAGCCGACAGTGCGCGGCGAACGGAATTGAGACTCAGATTCATAGGGCTCCCTTGTTACTTCAACGCGTTTTGAAAATCAATGTCGCTGTACAGCGACGCCAGCAGGTGCTGCACCAACACAGGGTAATTGCGCTGTGCAGCCGGAATGGCCACAGCGCCAATGAAAGAGGACTCCCAGGCGTAGCTGCCACGCTGGGTCTTGTCGTAACGCACCTGTCCGTCCTTTTTGACGACAAACCGCGCCTCGACGTGGCCCGACGCCGTGTCCATCGCGGTGTCGATGTCGGTGCCCAGCAAAGTGCCCGAGACCTCCAGCGCCGCGCTTGGGTTGAAACGCTTGGCCATCTCCAGCTCTTGCTGGAGCGCTTCGGCCACGTAGGCCGCGTAGTCGGCGCCCACCGGCGACGTCATGGACGAGCCGCGCAAGCTGATTTCTCTGCCGCCCTTGGGGTCGGCAGACTTGACGACGAAATCGCCCAAGCGCACAGGCGCGCTGCCGCCGCGTTTGAGCATGCTGACGTTGTCGATCGACGGCTGATACGGTGGCGCCTTCATGGCACACCCTGACATCGCGAGCACAACGGCCGCCATAACGCCGACCCTTGGTACAGACATGGGTATCAAAGGAGCCTCCCTTTTTACGGTGAAATTCGAATGCTTTCACGCTTGAAACTAAACGTTAGCAGATCATTGCGCCCACCAAGCACACCCAGATAGAGGTGTGATGGCGTCGGGCCACACCGAAAACACCAGAAACATTCCGCCTTTTTGCCACGTTGGCGGATAATCCTGCGCTCATGAACACCGCCGATCTGCTGGAAGTCGCGCCCGAAGCCGGGCCAGGCCGCGCACCCCAAGTGCGCTGGAAGCCCAACGTCACCGTGGCCGCTTTGGTCGAACGCGACGGACGCTTTTTGCTGGTCGAAGAACAGACCTCGGACGGGCTGTTGCTGAACAACCCGGCAGGCCACCTCGACCCAGGCGAGTCGCCGCTGCAGGGCTGCATCCGCGAGACCCTGGAAGAGACCGCCTGCCAGTTCACGCCGCAAGGCTTTTTGGGCATGTACATGTCGCGCTTTCGGCGCACGCGCACGGGCGAGGACATCACTTACCTGCGCTTGGCCTTTTACGGCACGGTGTCTGAGCCCGACCTGAGCCTGGAGCTCGACGAAGGCATCGTGCGCACCGTGTGGATGACGGCCGATGAGATCCGCGCCTGCCCCGAGCGCCACCGCAGCCCGCTGGTACTGGAATGCCTGGAAAGCTACCTGGCCGGCCACCGTTACCCCTTGTCGATCCTGACCGTGCACGAGAGCGTGATGACCGCCCCCGCCCACAACCGGGCAGCTTGATCGCGTATGAGCGGCAAGCAGCGCGTGGTGGTGGGCCTGAGCGGCGGCGTGGATTCGGCCGTGTCGGCCTGGCTGCTCAAGCAACAGGGCCATGAGGTCATCGGCATCTTCATGAAGAACTGGGAGGATGACGACGACAGCGAGTTCTGCTCGTCGCGTCAAGACTTCCTGGACGCCGCTTCGGTGGCCGACGTGATCGGCATCGAGATCGAGCACGTGAACTTTGCGGCCGACTACAAAGACCGCGTCTTTGCCGAATTCTTGCGCGAGTACGAAGCCGGGCGCACGCCCAACCCCGACGTGCTGTGCAACGCCGAGATCAAGTTCAAGGCCTTCTTGGACCACGCCATGCGCCTGGGCGCCGAAAAAATCGCCACCGGGCACTACGCCCGGGTGCGCGAGGTCGGGCTGCGGGGTGAGCTGGGCGGCCAAGGCCAGTTCCAGCTGCTCAAGGGCCTGGACCCCTTGAAGGACCAGAGCTACTTTTTGCACCGCCTGAACCAGGCGCAGCTGAGCAAGACCTTGTTCCCGGTGGGCGAGTTGCCCAAGACCGAGGTGCGGCGCATCGCGGCCGAGATCAACTTGCCCAATGCCAAGAAGAAGGACTCGACCGGCATCTGCTTCATCGGCGAGCGCCCTTTCCGCGAGTTCCTCAACCGCTACCTGAGCAACTCACCCGGCCCGATCAAAGACGACCGCGGTCGCAAGCTGGGCGAGCACGTGGGCTTGAGCTTTTACACGCTGGGCCAGCGCAAGGGCATTGGCATTGGTGGCGTCAAAGAAAAGGGCGCGCCGCGTGGTGCCGGTGAGCACGAGCCTTGGTTCGTGGCCCGCAAAGACATGGCCACCAACACGCTCTACATCGTGCAGGGCCACGAGCACCCTTGGCTGCAGCAACACAGCCTGGTCGCCCAAGACTTGAGCTGGGTGGCGGGGCACGGCCCAGCCGTGGGCAGCGAAGGCGTGGGCGCCAAGTCGCGCTACCGCCAGGCGGACTCGGCGTGCGAGGTCACGGCCAGCAGCGCCAGCGAAGTCGCTTTGCACTTTGCGCAGCCGCAGTTCGCGGTCACGCCGGGCCAGTCGGCCGTGCTGTACCAGGGCGATGTGTGCCTGGGCGGTGGCGTGATCCACAGCGCGGCCTGAGGCCAGGGCTCAGGCCTTGAGCTGGCTGGCCACGAACTCCCAGTTCACCAGCTTGTCGAGCACCGCATTGACGTAATCCGCACGGCGGTTTTGGTAGTCCAGGTAGTAGGCGTGCTCCCAAACGTCGATGGCCAGCAAGGGCTTGAACCCGGCGGTCATGGGGTTATCGCCGCCGCTTGACTTGACCACCTTGAGGCGGTCGCCGTCTTGCACCAGCCAGGCCCAGCCGCTGCCAAACTGCCCCCTGTCTCTT
>JAVLFO010000781.1:0-2146 GCA_046052805.1 Aquabacterium sp.
TTTTGTCGCTTACATCGTCGGTGGCGCGGAAGGTGGAGACCTCGATCACCTCGTGCTCGCGGCCACGGCCGTACACCACGTGGACGATGCGGAAGCGCCGCCCGATGATGAAGGCGCGCCGGAACAGGGACTTGACCTGTTCGGGCGTGGCGTTGGTGGCCACGTCGAAGTCTTTGGGACGCAGGCCCAGCAGCAGGTCGCGCACGGCGCCACCCACGATGTAGGCCTCGTAGCCGGCATCCTGCAGGGTCTCGACGACCTTGCGGGCGCGCTCGTCCACCAGGGCCGGGTTGATGCCGTGCTCGCTATGGGGCACATCCACGCGCTTGCCCACGGGGATGCCCCCGATGCCCTTGGCCGGCTTGTCTTCGGCCTTGGCGGCGCGGCTGCGCTTGGCGGGTGTCTTGCCCAGGATTTTGTCGATGAAGCTCTTGATCATGCAAACAGTCGAAGCAGACGCCAGCCCTTGTTCAGCGCAACCGACTCTAAGGCGGGGCTGGGGTTGGTGGCCACGGGATCATTCACCCGCTCCAGCAGGGGCAGGTCGTTGGGGGAGTCGCTGTAGAAGCTGACGCGTTCAAAATCGGCCAATTGGCGACCTTGTTCAGCAAGCCATTGTTCCACACGCGTGATTTTGCCTTCGCGGAAGGACGGCACGCCGTCGATCTCGCCCGTCACACGCCCTGCCGCGTCGCGCACGAGCTTGACGGCAAGCAGCTCGTCGACGTTGAAAGCGTCGGCGATCGGGCGGGTCACAAACTCGTTGGTGGCGGTGACGATGGCGATCAAATCGCCCTGGGCGCGGTGGCGCTCAACCAGCTCAATGGCTTGGGGTTTGAGCGCGGGCAGCACCACCTCGGCCATGAAGGCTTGTTGCAGGGCTTGCTGCGCAGCTTCATCGAGCTGACGCCAGATGCTGGTGGTGAACTGGATGTACTCGGCCAGCACCAAGGTGCCGTCACAGTACTGTTGGTAAAAACCGTCGTTGCGGCGGCGGTACTCGGCTTCGTCGGCCAAGCCCTGCTTGATCAGGAACTCGCCAAATTCGTGGTCAGAGTCGAGTGGCAGCAGGGTGTGGTCGAGGTCGAACAGGCAAAGGTTCATGCGGTCTCCAGGGCCAGCATTTGTTTGAGCAAAGGCACCGTCAGGGCGCGGTGCTCGGCCAGAGCATAGCGGTCCAGGCGGGCCAGCAGGTTCATGAGCGAGCCCAGGTCGCGGCTGTGGCGGGCCAGGATGTAGGACACGACCTCGTCGCCCAGGCTCAGGCCACGGCGCGCAGCCTCTTGCCGCAAGACCTGTCGCAAGCCGCCATCGTCCAGGGCCGACAAGGCGAACGCCAAGCCCCAGCCCAGGCGGGTGCGCAGGTCGTCTCGCACAGGCAGGTCAACCGAGGGCACACGCCCCGCCGCCAGGATGTAGAGCATGCCGGGGGCGGCTGCCGCCTCGATGAACAGATTGAAGGCCAGGTGCTGCTGCGTGGCGTCGAGGGCCTCGCAGTCATCGATCAGGGCCAGGGTGGGCGAATCCAGGTCGGGGCCATCCCACATCTGGCAGGTTTGCGCGTTGAGCCAGATCACGCCAAAACCCAAGCCCATGGCCCGAGAGACCATGGCGCGCAGCAAGTGCGTTTTGCCCGAACCGGGTGCGCCCCACAGGTAGGTAGGGGCCGGCGCTGCTTGCGAGGCGGGCCACCCCTGAAGCCAGGCCAGCGCCTCTTGGTTGCGCTCGCCGACGACCTCGTCTAAAGAGGGCTCGGCATCTGAGCCCAGATCCAATGGGATCTGTCGCATGGCGCGGAGTGGCTCGCGCGGAGCTTCAAGCACCGACTCGGGTTCAAGCGTCGACACAGCTCAAGACCCCACGAAAAAGCCACTTTGGCGGTAGTTGCGCAACAGGCGCCGCCCCAACAACACACTGAATGCCGCCATGGGCAAAGCGACCACCACGCCAATGAAGCCCAGCCACTGGCCAAACAACATCAAGGCCAGAATGACGCCCAGAGGGTGCAGGCCAATGCGCTCGCCCACGAGGCGCGGCGTCAAGAAGAAGCTCTCGATGACCTGCCCAAAACCATAGACCACGGCGACGGCCAACAAGGCGTGGCCAATGCCATCGGGCACAGTAGCGAACTGCAACAAGCCCGCCA
>JAVLFO010000782.1:0-2033 GCA_046052805.1 Aquabacterium sp.
ATCAAGCGGCGACCAGCTCAAAGCTGGTGGTGATCTCGGCGGTCTTGCCGATCATGATCGAGGCCGAGCAGTATTTCTCGTGCGACATCTGGATGGCGCGTTGCACCGGGCCTTCGCTCAGGTTCACGCCCGTCACCACAAAGTGCATGTTGATCTTGGTGAAGACCTTGGGATCGGTTTCGGCGCGGTCGGCGGTGATTTTGACCTGGCAGCCGCGCACGTCGTGGCGACCACGCTTGAGGATCAACACCACGTCATAGGCGGTGCAGCCGCCGGTGCCAGCCAGCACGGTTTCCATGGGGCGGGGCGCGAGGTTGCGCCCACCACCTTCAGGTGCGCCGTCCATGTTGATGATGTGACCGCTGCCGGTTTCGGCCATGAAGGCCATGCCCGACGAGGGCTGCCAGTTGATGGTGCATTCCATTTCAAAAACTCCGAGGGCGTGCGCAACAGGGCGCCATTGTGCCCGTTTGGCACGGCGCCGCGGATTTGACATTTCGCGACAAGTTGCAAGCAAGTGTGGAACTTTTCGTGACGCAGGTGGCTCACACCAACGCTTGTTTCTTCTGTCTACTCCCTCCTCCTTGCTGGTGGATTGAAACCCGAGATTTTGGTCTCGGGTTTTTTTTGCCTGTGCAAGATGAGTGAGCGCCCGCTTACTTTACTGGCCTTTGTTTGCGGCGGCTTTTGAGAGCTGCGCTTTGGCGGCCATCTCTTCGCGCAGGCGCTTGAGCTTCTCGCGCGGGTCTTCTTTGGGGCCGCCGCCTTCGCCCAGCTTCATTTCGGCCACGAAGCGGCTGGGGATGGCCTGCACGTACTCGCGGCCCTTTTTGCGGCGCTTGAGCACGCTCACGCCCAGGGTCAGCCGCGCGCGGGTGATGCCCACGTACATCAGGCGTCGCTCTTCTTCGATGTGCTGCGCCGTGATCTCGGTTTCGTCACGCGAAAAAGGCAGGGTGCCTTCGTTGACGCCGCCCATCACCACGTGCGGCCACTCGAGTCCTTTGGAGGCATGCAGGGTCGACAGCGTCACGGCCTTTTGGTCCTTTTCGCGCTCGCCCAGGCTGGTGATCAGGGAGATCAATTGGGCGATCTCGATCACGCTCTTGCGCTCGGATTCGGTGATGGCCAAGCCATCGTTGTCGATTTCGCCACCACAGCGCTTGGCCACCCAGTCGATGAAGTCGAGCACGTTGTTCCAGCGGGCAGCAGCGACTTTTTCGTTCTCTTCGTTGTCGTAGAGGTGCTGCTCGTAGCCGATGTCCTTGAGCCATTCCATCAGCAAAGCCTTGGCGTCCTCGCTGCCGTAAGTTTGGCGAGCGCGGTCTTCGAACGAGTTGATGTAGCGGCCAAACTCATGCAGTCCATCGAGGGCGCGCTTGGGCACCGCGGCCACCAGCGATTCGGCAAACAGCGCTTCAAACAGGCTGACTTTCCACTTACCTGCGAACTCGCCCAGGGCGCCCAGCGTCTGGTGCCCGATGCCGCGCTTGGGTGTGGTGATGGCGCGCAAAAACGCCGGATCGTCGTCGTTGTTGAGCAGCAGGCGCAGCCAGGCGCACAGGTCTTTGATCTCAGCCTTGTCGAAAAAGCTCTGGCCGCCCGAGACCTTGTAGGGGATGTTGGCCTTGCGCAGCGCCGCCTCAAATGGGCGTGCTTGGTGGTTGGCGCGGTAAAGAACAGCGAAATTGTGCCACTCGGCCACATCCGGGTTGGCCGGGTTGTTGGCCATCAACTGGGTGCGCAGCACTTGGAAGCGCGCCACGGTGCGCTCGGCCTCGTGCTCTTCGTTGTCGCACTCCATCAGCTTGACGGGGTCGCCCTCGCCCAGGTCAGACCACCGCGTCTTGGCAAACAGCTTGGGGATCAGGCCGATCACGGTGTTGGCCGCGCGCAAGATGGAGCTGGTCGAACGGTAGTTTTGCTCCAGCGGGATGACCTTGAGGTTGGGGAAGTCCTGAGGCAGGCGCTTCAAATTGTCGAGCGTGGCGCCGCGCCAGCCGTAGATGGACTGGTCGTCGTCGCCCACGGCC
>JAVLFO010000783.1:0-7377 GCA_046052805.1 Aquabacterium sp.
CATGATGCTGACCTTCCGCGAAGTCGAGCGTTCGGGCCTGGGCTACGACATCGTCGACGACCTGACCGGCAAGAAAATGGGCCGCGCTTCGTCGGCCACCTTCCGCACCGCCGACGTGGTGGGTCTGGACACGATGGCGCACGTCATCAAGACCCTGCAAAACGGCGCCAAGGACGATCCTTTCAACGCCTGCTTTGCCAACCCTGTGGCCCTCGACAAGCTGCTGGCCTTGGGCAATTTTGGTCAAAAGACCAAGGCTGGCTTCTTCAAGAAAGTCGGCAAGGACATCTTGCAGTTCAACGCCGAAACCGGCGAGTACGTGGCTGCTGGTGGCAAGGCCGACAAGGAAGTCACCGACATCCTGCGCAAGCCTGCTGCTGAGCGCGTCAAGGCGCTGCGTGAGTCCGCTCACCCACAAGCCCAGTTCATCTGGGCCCTGCTGCGCAATGCCTTCCATTACGCCGCAGTGACGCTCGAATCGATCGCCGAGTCCGCTCGCGAAATCGACTTCGCCATGCGTTGGGGCTTCGGCATGAAGCAAGGTCCTTTCGAAATCTGGCAAGAAGCCGGGTGGAAGCAAGTGGCCGAGTGGGTCAAGGCCGACATCGACGCTGGCAAGGCGCTGACGAACGCGCCGCTGCCCGCTTGGGTGTTTGACGGCCGCGACGGTGTGCACACCGCCGAAGGTTCGTGGTCGCCCAAGACCGGCAAGTACGTGCCGATCCGCAACCTGCCCGTGTACCAGCGCCAAGCCTTCCGTGAAAACGTCCTGGGCTCGCAAGCCCCGAACGCCGCCACCGCTGGCAAGACCTTGTTCGAAGACGCCGCTGTGCGTCTGTGGACCCTGGACGACGAAGTGGTCATCGCTTCGATCAAGTCCAAGATGCACACCATCTCGGCCGAAGTGACCTCGGGTCTGGCCAAGGGCTTGGAGCTGGCAGAAGCTGGCTACAAGGGCCTGGTGATCTGGTCGCAAGACGGTCCGTTCTCGGCCGGCGCTGACCTGCAGTCCATGATGCCTGCCTTCATGAGCGGCGGCGGCAAGGCCATTGCCCCGTTCGAGAAGCAACTGCAAGACTTCATGCTGTCGCTGCGCTACTCCAATGTGCCAACCGTGGCTGCCATGCACGGCCTGGCCCTGGGTGGTGGTTGCGAGTTGGCTGTGCACGCTGCCAAGCGCGTGGCCGCCATGGAATCGTACGTGGGTCTGGTCGAAGTCGGCGTGGGTCTGATCCCCGGCGGCGGTGGCCTGGCTTACCTGGCACGCCGTGCAGCCGAACTGCTGGAGCCCTCAAAGGGCGTCTCCGGCCAGATCGGTGGCGACCTGATCGGTTTCGTCAAGGAAGGCTTCCAAGCTGCGGCCATGGCCAAGGTGGCCACCTCTGCCATCGAAGCCCGCAAGTTCGGCTACCTGCTGGACAGCGACGTGATCGTGCCGAACAAGGACGAAGTCCTGTACGTGGCCATCGCGCAAGCCAAGGCCATGTTCGAGTCGGGCTACCGTGCCCCAGCGAAGCGCCTGTTCCCAGTGGCTGGCCGCAACGTGAAAGCCACGCTGCAGTCTTCGCTGATCAACATGCGTGACGGTGGCTTCATCTCTGCCCACGACTACCACATCAGCACCTGCATCGCTGACGTGCTGACCGGCGGTGACGTCGACTACGGCACCTTGGTGAGCGAGGAATACCTGCACGCCCTGGAACGCAAGCACTTCTGCGCCCTGCTGGACAACCCCAAGACGCAAGAGCGCATCATGGGCATGCTGTCGACCGGCAAGCCCGTGCGCAACTGATCGGATCGGAGCCTACAAATGACTGAACTGTTGAAAGACGCTTACATCGTCGCCGCCACCCGCACCCCGATCGGCAAGTCTGGCCGTGGCGTGTTCAAGAACACCCGCCCTGACGACCTGTTGGTGGCTGTGATCAAGGGCGCTTTGGCCCAAGTGCCCACGCTGGACCCCGCTGCCATCGAAGACGCCATCATTGGCTGCGCGATGCCCGAGGCCGAGCAAGGCATGAACGTGGCCAAGATCGCTGCGCTGCTGTCGGGCTTGCCCCAGACCGTGGCCGGTGCCACCGTCAACCGCTTCTGCGCGGCTGGCATCACCGCCGTGTCGATGGCCGCTGACCGCATCCGCGTGGGCGAAGCCGACGTCATGATCGCTGGTGGCGTGGAGTCGATGTCCATGGTCCCCATGGGCGGCAACAAGCCTTCGTTCAACCCCAAGGTCGTTGACCTGGACGAGAACGTCGGCATTGCCTACGGCATGGGCATGACGGCCGAAAAGGTCGCCGAGCAATGGCAAGTCACCCGTGAAGAGCAAGATGCGTTCGCCGTGGAATCCCACCGCCGCGCCATCGCCGCTCAGCAAGCGGGCTGGTTCGATGCCGAGACCACGCCGATCGAGATCGAAGTGCGCACGCCCAACCTCGAAACAGGTGAAGTGACCATCTCCAAGAAGGTCATCAACCGCGACGAAGGCGCTCGCCCAGACACCTCCTTGGAAGGCTTGGCCAAGCTGCGCGCTGTGTTCGCAGCCAAGGGTTCTGTGACCGCTGGCAACAGCTCGCAAACCTCTGACGGCGCAGGCTGCCTGATCTTGGCCTCGAAAGAAGCCGTCGAGAAGTACGGCCTCAAGCCGCTGGCCCGTTTCGTGAGCTTCGCTGTCAAGGGCGTGCCTCCTGAAATCATGGGCATCGGCCCCATCGAAGCCATTCCTCTGGCCCTCAAGAAGGCTGGCATCACCGCCGCCGACCTGGACTGGATCGAGCTGAACGAAGCTTTCGCTGCGCAATCGCTGGCCGTGCTGAAAGACCTGGACGCCAAGGGCCACGTGCTCGACCGCGCCAAGGTCAACCCCATGGGCGGTGCCATCGCTTTGGGTCACCCCCTGGGCGCCACCGGTGCCATCCGCGCTGCCACCGTGGTTCACGGCCTGCACCGCACGGGCGGCAAGTACGGCATGGTGACGATGTGCATTGGCTCTGGCCAAGGCGCTGCAGGCATCATCGAGCGTCTGTGATCCTCATCGGCGTGCGTGGGTTGATCGGTTTGACCGCCGGCCCGCGCGTCTGATCAAAGCCCGCTGGGGGTCACCCTCTGGCGGGCTTTTTTGTGCCCCACATGGAATCTTTGAACATCCTGACCCACGACGGCCGAACCTTGGCTGCGCGCTGTTTTGCGGCGCGCGGTGTCGAGGCTCGCCGTGCCGTGGTCATTGCTTGCGCCTTGGGTGTGCCGCAGACGTTTTACGAGCGCTATGCCCGCTGGTTGGCGCAGCAAGGCTGCGTGGTCTACACCTTTGACTGGCGCGGCATGGGCTTGTCGGCACCGCAGCGTTTGCGTGGCGACAAGGCCAAGCTGATCGAGTGGGCGACGCACGATGCCCCTGCTGTGATGCAGTTGGTGGCACAGCGCCACCCGGGTCTGCCCATGAGCTGGTTTGGGCACAGCATGGGCGGCATCTTGTATGGCTTGATGCCGCAGTTGCCCCAAGTCGACCACGTGGTGACCTTGGGCAGTGGCAGTGGCTACCGGGCGCACATTGCCCGTCCGCTGCGCTATGTGATGGGCGCTTTCTGGCACCTGGTGGTGCCTTTGAGTGTGGCCCGCCATGGTTATTTCGCGGGCAAGCGAATCCATGCCGTGGGCGACCTGCCGCGCGGGGTTGTGGCGCAATGGAAGCGCTGGTGCACGCATCCCAACTTTGTGTTGAGCGAAGGCACGCACGTGCGTGAGGCCTATGCCAGCGTCACCCAGCCCATCACGGCGGTGATGTTCACCGACGACACCATGGCCAGCCGCGAGGGTGTGCGGGCCATGCACGCCCATTACCCGCATGCGCCGATCACCCACCTCGACTTGCGCCCGCAAGACCACGGCCTGCGGTCTGTGGGGCATTTCGATTTCTTTCACAGCAAGACCGGGCCACACGGGTGGTCCCTGAGCCTGCCCTGGCTGGGCCTGGGCTCGCCAACGCCTTCCCCCTGACCGCCAACCACAAGGAGACAGCCATGCTTGATGCCATCCTCACCCACACCGAAGCCGGTGTCCTGACCCTGACCTTCAACCGTCTGGACAAGAAGAACGCCATCACGGCGGCGATGTACACCGCGCTGGCGGTGGCCCTGGAAGAGGCCGTGTCCAACGACGCGGTGCGTGTGGCGGTGATTCAAGGCGCCGAGCAGGCCTTCACCGCAGGCAACGACCTGGCAGACTTCCTGAACAACCCGCCCAACACGGCGCCTGGTGCCGAGCCCGCGCCTGTGGTGCGTTTCTTGAACATCTTGCGCGACTTCCCCAAGCCCTTGCTGGCGGCCGTCGCAGGCCCGGCCGTGGGCATTGGCACGACCTTGCTGCTGCACTGCGACCTGGTCTACGCAGGTGACAACGCTGCGTTCAGCCTGCCCTTCGTGAACCTGGGCCTGTGCCCTGAGGCCGGCGCGAGCTTGCTGCTCACGCAACTGGTGGGCTACCCCCGAGCCGCTGAAAAGCTGATGCTGGGTGAGGCCTTCTATGCCGAAGAAGCGCTGGAGATGGGCCTGATCAACCGCATCGTGCCGCCCAACGAAGTCAACGCCTACACCCAGGCTCAAGCGGCCAAGCTGGCGGCCAAGCCTGTGGCTTCTTTGCGCGCCACCAAGGCCCTAATGAAGATGGCCAACACGCACTTGCAACCGGTGATGCAGGCCGAGTTGCAGCACTTCGGTGAGCTGCTGCGCGGCCCTGCGGCCAAAGAGGCCATCAGCGCCGTCATGGAAAAGCGTCGCCCTGACTTTTCGAAGTGTTGAGCGCACTTTGATCTGACACGGTAGACCTGCCGTGCGATGCGTGACACCATGCATCGCATGGACGCCATTGCCACCGGGCCAGCATCACCTCCGATTGCCCCGAGTGGCCTGAGCCAGGCCGCAGCTGCCCAGCGCCTGCAAGAGGTAGGGCCTAACACCTTGCCCGAGCGCCCTGGGCGCACTCTCTGGGACATTGCGCTCGAGGCCGTGCGTGAGCCCATGCTGCAGTTGCTGGTGGCCGCGGGCTTGGTCTATGTGGTCTTGGGAGACGTGGGCGAGGCGCTCATGCTCCTGGCCTTTGTGGCCTTCACGCTGGGCTTGTCGCTCTACCAAGAGGCGCGCACCGAAAAGGCCGTGGCCGCGCTGCGCGAACTCAGCAGCCCGCATGCCACGGTACTTCGCGATGGCCAGCGTGTGCGCGTACCTGCGGCCACGGTCGTGCCCGGGGATGTGATCGTGCTGGGCGATGGCGAGCGCGTCACGGCCGATGCCCGCTTGCAGCAAGCCCACGACCTGTTGATCGACGAGTCCTTGTTGACGGGCGAGTCGGTGCCCGTGCGCAAGACCGCCTGGGTCGACGCGCCATCGCCAAGCGGTGCGAAGGCCCAGCCAGCCCCTACAGCGTCCGCCGCTCCCCGGCCGGGCGGCGACCAGCAGCCGTGGGTGTTTGCCGGCACCATGGTGCTGGGCGGACAAGGTCTGGCCGAGGTCACGGCCACCGGGCCGCTGAGCGAGCTGGGGCGCATCGGCCGCGTTTTGGACGAGGTGCAAGACCTTCCTTCTGAGCTGCACCGCCAGATGCGGCATTTGGTGCGGGTGTTTGGCGCGTCGGCACTCGCCCTGAGCGTGTTTGTGGCCTTGTTGCATTGGCTGTTGCGCGGTGACCCCTTGGCGGCGGTGCTCTCGGGCATCACCTTGGCCATGTCCATGCTGCCGCAAGAGTTCCCTTTGATCCTCACGGTGTTCATGGCGATGGCTGCCTGGCGCATGGCCCAGCGCCGGGTGCTGGTGCGTCGCAACCGCGCGCTGGAGTCCCTGGGGGCGGTCACGGTGTTGTGCACCGACAAGACCGGCACGCTCACCGTCAACCGCATGGCCGTGGCCGCCATCGTCACACCCAGCGGGTCGTGGCGTGCGCATGAAGGCGGCGCCGTGCCAGCGCCTTGTGTGACTTTGTCAGAGGTGGCCTTGTTGGCCAGTGAGCCTGATCCGCAAGATCCGATGGACAAAGCGATCGCGGCGTTTGAGCGTGACGTTGTGAAGACGTCGGCCGATTCGCACAAGGGCTGGCGCTTGGTGCATGAGTACGCCTTGACACCGCAGCTGTTGGCCTTGTCGCATGTGTGGGAAGTGCCGGGGCAGGCCGCCCACACGGTGGCCGCCAAAGGCGCGCCCGAGGCCGTGGCCGGTCTGTGCAAGATGTCGGATGCCGCCTTGGCCGATGTGCGCATGCAGGCCGAGGCCATGGCGGCCCAAGGCATGCGGGTGCTGGGGGTGGCCCGTGCATGGGTGCAGCATGGCGCGGTGACCGATGGCACGGGTGGCCCCGATGCCTGGCCTGCCCAGCAAACCGACATCGCCTTTGAATGGGTGGGGCTGCTGGGCATGCAAGACCCGCTGCGTGAGGGCGTGCCGCAAGCCGTGGCGCTGTGCCGTGGTGCGGGCGTGCGCGTGTTGATGGTCACCGGCGACCACCCGGCCACCGCGCTGGCCTTGGCAGCCGAAGCCGGGCTGGATGTGGGCCAGGGCGTGGTGCGTGGCGATGAGCTGCAAGCCTGGTCAGACGAGACCTTGCGCCATCGCTTGCCGCAGACGCAGGTGTTTGCGCGCGTGATGCCCGAACAAAAGCTGCGCTTGGTGCAGGCTTTGCAAGCGCACGGCGAGGTCGTGCTGATGACAGGCGATGGCGTCAACGACGCGCCATCGCTGAAGGCGGCCCACATTGGCGTGGCCATGGGTGGGCGCGGCACCGACGTGGCCCGCGAAGCCTCGGACATGATCTTGCTCGACGATGACTTCGCCGCCATTCCGCAGGCCTTGCAGCTGGGCCGTCAGATGGACGACAACCTGCGCAAAGCCATGGCCTTTGTGTTGGCGGTGCATGTCCCCATTGCCGGCTTGTCGCTGTTGCCCCTGTTGGTGGGGTGGCCGCTGCTGTTTTCGCCTGTGCACATCGCCTTTCTGGAACTGCTGATCGACCCCGTTTGCGCGGTGGTGTTCGAGGCCGAGGCCGCCGAGCCGGGTTTGATGCTTCGCCCTCCGCGTGCCAAGGGCCAAGCCTTGCTGGCCACCTCGATGCTGTGGCGCAGCCTGCTGCAAGGGGTGTGCGTGCTGATCTTGGTGGGCGCTGTGTATGGGTTGGCCCTGGCCTACTTGCCTGGGGCGGCGCAAGCGCGTGCGGTGGCCTTTTCGGCCTTGGTGGCGTCCAACGTGGCCCTGATCTTCAACAACCGCGCCTTGGATGCCCACCTGTGGGCCAGTTTGAAGCGACCCAATCGCGCGCTGTGGTGGCTCTTGGCCGCCACGGTGGGCTTGTTGGCTTTGACGCTGTCGGTCCCGATGCTGCGAGACCTCTTTCAGTTCG
>JAVLFO010000784.1:0-1550 GCA_046052805.1 Aquabacterium sp.
CGCGCCTGAAAGAGCCGGACCCCTCCGACCCACCCGAGAAACAGCGAAAGCAGGCTGCGGAGCGCTCCAAGACGATCAAGCTCTTGTCGATGTTTGAGGTCGTCATTGGCGAAGAAGCGCACGAAGCTGGCGGCAACTCTTACTACGAAATTCTGCGTCACTGCACCAACGCCCGGTATCGTCTTGCCCTCACCGCCACGCCGTTCATGCGTGATGATGAAGAGGCGAACATGCGTCTGCATGCAGCGTTCGGCCCCATTGGAATTCGAATCTCAGAGCAACTTCTGATCGACCGAGGTATCCTGGCCAAGCCTTACTTCAAGTTCGTGAAGCTCAAGGAAAAGCCGAAACACTTGCTCAAGGGCACGGACTGGCCCAACGCATACAGAATCGGCATCATCGAGAACGAAGAGCGCAACCGGATGATTCTTCGGTATGCGAGTCTCGCGAAGACACACAACATCCCTTGCATGATTCTGGTCTAGCGCAAAGACCACGGCCATCACCTTCTGGCCGAACTGACAAAGCTTGGCATCAAAGCTGACTTCATCTTTGGCGAGAACGAGCAGGATGAGCGCAAACAAGCCCTGTCCGCTCTGGCGACTGGCGAATATGACGTTCTGATCGGCTAGACGATTCTGGACGTTGGTGTGGACGTTCCGGGCATCGGAATGATGATCCTGGCCGGTGGCGGTAAAGCCGAGGTCGCCCACCGTCAACGCATCGGGCGCGGTCTTCGCTCAAAGAAGAATGCCCCCAACATCTGCTTTGTCGTGGACTTCGATGATGCATGGAACAAGCACCTCATCAAGCACGCCGCCCAACGCCGCGAGATCGTCATGAGCACCCCGGGCTTTGCTGAAGGCGTCCTTGGTGACAACGAGTTTTTCGACTGCACCCCTTACAAGTCACCCAGCGATTGACTACACTGCGGGTTCACGTCTTCATAAGTCATTACTGACTTTAACAACCTAAGAGGCCAAACTTGAAATACGTTCTCGCAGTCATTCTCTCCATCATCACCTTGATCGGTGTCGCCTACTAGATCAACCACGACATCTGGATCATCGTCATCGGTCTGCTGTCGATTCCAACGATCCTGGCCGTCATGCCCTGGCAACTGGTCGAGCAAGACAACAGCAATGACGATGCCGAGCAGCGCGCCCTGGATCAACTCGAAGACCAACTGAACCAGATGGATCAAAACCACCTCGTGCAGTCGATGGGCTTCACCGCTGATCTGAAGAGCGCTGAAGAGCTTGCTCCGCAGACTGAGCCGGATCACGAGCAAAAGCCGAAACGCGCAACTGCTTCTTCTGCTTCTCGCTCGCGAAAGTAATTCATCGATGACTATACTGTGCTTGGTTGCATGGTGAGTCCTCAAAGGGTGTCGGGTTGACACCCTTTTTTTTCGCCTGTCGTTCTTGTGGGCGCTTTGCGCCGCCTAAGAAGATCATTACAATCTTGGGCATTGCAACAGAGTCGATGCAAACCAAATGAGTTCATCCACAGACATCTACAAGGACACCGAATACAGTCGCCAAGCGTTT
>JAVLFO010000785.1:0-2606 GCA_046052805.1 Aquabacterium sp.
GACGCACGCTGAGCCTGGGCCAGCGCGGGGCTCAAAGTGTCGTCAATGCCTTCGATGGCCGCCGCGCCCAAGGCGCTCATGGCGGTGGTGAAGTGCTCCAGGGCCTGTTCCATTTCAGCGGCCATCACCGCATCGGGCGAGCGGCGCGATTTGCTGGCCGCCGCACGTGGCAACTTGCCGTCGTTCAAGGCCTTGAGCTTTTGCGCCGCTTGTTGCTGCGCCTGAGCAGGGTCGCTGCCTTGCCGCGCGGCGGCTTGGCGTGCCAATGCGTCGCCCCGGTGTGCTTTGGTCTGTGTGTCAAGCCACAGGCCGCGCCGCTTGACCCAGTCGTGTCCTGCCAGGACCACGGCCATCGGGTGGCCCGACACCAGCTCAATCTCCAGCTCGTTGACGGGTACGCTGAGGTCGCCCGCGAAGATGTGGCCCAGGTCCAGGGCCAGCTCGACCTTGCCCTCGTAGGGCGTGCCTTCGCCCACGCTCAGGTGCGCGCGGTGGCGGGTGATGTCGGTGCGATACAGCTCAACCAGGCCCACCTTGGCGCCGCTGGGGTCTGTTTCGGGTTGCCAGGCCAGGGCTTGGCTCAGCGCTTTTTGCGCGGCCTCGCTGTGGCGGCTGAGGTCGGCCATCAAGGGCTCGCCAGCCGCGCTGGGGCGGGCAGGGCGGTTGTCTTCCAGGCGGATCATGGTGTTGGTGCCGCCCGATTTGAGCGTCTGAACCCATTCGTCGCCCTCTTGGCGCACGCGCAGCGCCATGCGGGACTGCGCCAGGTGCCTTTGTGGCGTGTCGAAGTAGGCGGCCCGCAGCGCGATGGCGCTGATCGGCTTGCGACTGCCCTGGTTGAGGCACGCCAGCTCGGTCTGGACCGTCTCCAGCGCATCGGCCGGGATCTGAAATTTGAGTTCGATTTCCTGCATGGGGCGCATTGTCGTGCGCTTATCTCATTTGTGACCGCCCAAGGGGTGCTGCACACCTTAAAATAGCGAGCTCGATCCCTTTGACCCTGTTTGACCTGGTGAACCCACATGCCGCTTTTCTGGAAACCCTACAAGTCTGACGCGACCCAGTTCATCGACAGCCTCAAGCAGCGTGACCCCCAAATGGAAGAGCGTCAACGCCAGGGCCGTGCCCTGCTGTGGGACAAGGCCGTGGACCGCCAAGCGCAGCAAGAATACGGCGAAGCCCGCGTGGCCCAAAAGCCCTACGTCTACCAAACCAAGGCCTGAGTGGCCTGGGGTGCGCGCCGCCAGCTGACACCGTGACGCACGCACCCAGTGGGGCAGGAGCCCCCGTTGACTTGGAGGGCGCGGCCGTGCTCGACGAGCAAGGCCTGCCCCAAGTGGTGGACCACGTGGCCGTGGCCCGCCTGTATGGCGAGCCGCTGTTCGCCATGCCCACCGACCTCTACATCCCGCCCGATGCGCTGGAGGTCTTCCTCGACACCTTCGAGGGCCCGCTTGACTTGCTGCTCTACCTGATCCGCAAGCAAAACTTCAACATCCTCGACATCCCGCTGGCCGACGTCACGCGCCAGTACCTGGCCTACGTCGACCTGATCCGCAAGACCAACCTCGAGCTGGCCTCTGAGTACCTGCTCATGGCCGCCATGCTGATCGAGATCAAGTCGCGCATGCTGCTGCCGCCCAAGAAGGTCGAGGGCGCGCAAGAAGTGGAAGACCCGCGTGCTGAGCTGGTGCGCCGCCTGATCGAGTACGAGCGCATGAAGCTGGCGGCTGCGGGCCTCGACAAGCTGCCTGTGCTGGGACGCGATTTTTTGCGCGTGCAAGCGCACAGCGACCCCTCACTGAACGTGCGCCACCCCGATGTGACCGTGCTCGACCTGCGCGAGGCCTGGATGGACATCTTGCAGCGCGCCAAGCTGCACACGCACCACACCATCAGCCGCGAAGAGCTGTCGGTGCGCGAGCACATGAGCATGGTCTTGCGCACCCTGCAGGGCAAGCGCTTTGTGGAGTTTCAAGACCTGTTTGACGTGACCCGAGGCGTGCCCGTGCTGGTGGTGACGTTCATTGCCATGCTCGAGCTCGGCAAAGAAGGCTTGCTCGAGATCACCCAGGCCGAGGCTTTCGCGCCGGTCTACGTGCGATTGGCGTACGCGCCGGTTTGATCCACCCTGAACGATGCGATTTTTCGCGTCGCCCATCGCGGCCCACGCCTAGAATCGCGCCACCTTCCTGCACAAGCCTGTTTTGGGCCTCAGACAAGATGACCGCTGTTGCCGCCACCCCTCGCAAAACCGTGACGCTGCACCGCCTGCGCGAAATGCACGCGCAGGGCGAAAAAATCACCATGCTCACCGCCTATGACGCAACCTTTGCGCGCGTGGTCGACGAAGCGGGTGTCGATTGCATCTTGGTCGGCGACTCGCTGGGCATGATCGTGCAAGGCCAGTCCAGCACGGTGCCTGTCACGCTAGACGAAATGGTCTATCACACCCGCTGCGTGGCCCGTGGCAACCGCAGCGCCTGGGTGGTGGGCGACTTGCCCTTTGGCAGCTACCAAGAAAACCGCGAGCAGGCCTTGCGCTCCAGCGTGGCCCTGATGCAAGCCGGCGCGCACATGGTCAAGCTCGAAGGCGGCGGCTGGAC
>JAVLFO010000786.1:0-9132 GCA_046052805.1 Aquabacterium sp.
TGCAGGCACGCCGTCGCAACCTTGCACGCCAGTGGCTGGCGTGAAGAAGTTGTCGCGCCAGCAGTATTCGTTGGAGCCGTTCTTCCAGACGGTACCGTCGGTGGCGCGCCAGTTGTTGATCTCTGTAGGAGCGGTTTGGGCGATGGCAGAGCCAGCCAGAGCGGCGATGGCGAACAGCGCAGCAACTTTATTGAGTTTGTTCATGCAGATCCTCACGAATAAGACGCAGCATTTAACTGCGAAGCGCCCGGTCAGGGCAACTGCCTCAAGGGATTGAGCCGGGCATAGCCAGGGTTCTCCCTAGGGCGCAAGAGCGTAAATCATTGTGCCATAGCCAAATTAGCCCCCACACCGGTATTGCGCTGTGAGGCGCTGCGCGCAAGGGTTGTTGCGCGTTCGAGACATTGGCTGGCAATTACAATGGGCTTTTGCCCTCTTCGTGCGCGCGCCAGAGCCATTGGTTGCGCCAGAAGCCACAGGCGGCCACGCGTTTCACACGCCGGCGAGCTGCCTTTTCTCTTTGCCAAGCACGCATGACGCAATTCGCCAAGGAAACCCTGCCCATCAGCCTCGAAGAGGAGATGCGCCGTTCGTACCTCGATTACGCGATGAGCGTGATCGTCGGCCGGGCCCTGCCCGATGCCCGTGACGGCCTCAAGCCGGTCCACCGTCGGGTGTTGTTCGCGATGCACGAGCTCAACAACGACTGGAACCGCCCCTATAAAAAGTCGGCGCGCATCGTCGGTGATGTGATCGGTAAGTACCACCCGCACGGCGACTCGGCGGTGTACGACACCATCGTCCGCATGGCACAGGACTTTTCGCTGCGCCACATGCTGGTCGACGGTCAAGGCAACTTCGGCTCTGTCGACGGCGACAGCGCTGCGGCCATGCGATACACCGAAATCCGCCTGTCGAAAATCGCCCACGAAATGCTGGCCGACATCGACAAGGAAACGGTCAACTTCGGCCCCAACTACGACGGCTCTGAAAAAGAGCCGCTGGTGCTGCCTGCCCGCCTGCCCAATTTGTTGATCAACGGGTCGGCCGGTATCGCGGTCGGCATGGCCACCAACATCCCGCCACACAACCTCAATGAGGTCGTGGACGCCTGCTTGCACGCGCTCAAGAACCCGGACTGCCCCATCGATGAGTTGATGGAGATCATGCCCGCGCCCGACTTCCCCACGGCCGGCATCATTTACGGCATGTCAGGCGTGCGTGAGGGCTACCGCACCGGCCGCGGCCGCGAGGTGATGCGCGCCCGCGTGCACTTTGAAGACATCGGCAAGGGCGACCGCCAAGCCATCATCGTTGACGAGATCCCCTATCAGGTCAACAAGAAGACGCTGCTGGAGCGCATCGCCGAGCTGGTCAACGAAAAGAAGATCGAGGGCATCAGCCACCTGCAAGACGAGTCGGACAAGTCCGGCATGCGCGTGGTGATCGAGCTCAAGCGCGGTGAGGTTCCTGAGGTCATTCTCAACAACCTCTACAAGCAAACGCAGCTGCAAGACACCTTCGGCATCAACATGGTGGCCCTGATCGACGGGCAACCCAAGCTGTGCAACCTCAAGGACCTGATCACGGTCTTCCTGGAGCACCGCCGCGAAGTGGTGACCCGCCGCACCGTGTTCGAGTTGCGCAAAGCGCGCGAGCGCGGTCACGTGCTGGAAGGCCTGGCCGTGGCGCTGGCCAACATCGACGAGTTCATCGAGACCATCAAGGCATCGCCCACGCCGCCTGTGGCCAAGGCCGCGCTGATGAGCAAGAGCTGGGACTCGTCCATGGTGCGCGAGATGCTGGCGCGCACCGAAGGCAATGCCCAGGACTACCGCCCTGAAGGCCTGCCGCTGAGCTTTGGCATGCAGCCCGATGGCCTGTACCGCCTGTCAGATGACCAAGCTGGCGAAATCTTGCAGATGCGCCTGCAACGCCTGACTGGCCTGGAGCAAGACAAGATCTTGGGCGAGTACCGCGACGTCATGGCGCAGATCGCCGACCTGCTCGACATCCTGGCCAAGCCCGAGCGCGTGTCCTTCATCATCTCGGAAGAGCTGACAGCCATCCGCCAAGAGTTTGGCCAGACCAAGCTGGGCGCACGCCGCAGCACCATCGAGCACAACGCGCAAGAGCTGGGCACCGAAGACCTGATCACCCCGACCGACATGGTCGTGACGATCTCGCACACCGGCTACATCAAGAGCCAGCCCTTGAGCGAGTACCGCGCGCAAAAGCGCGGTGGTCGCGGCAAGCAAGCCACGGCCACAAAGGAAGACGACTGGATCGACCAGCTATTCATTGCCAACACACACGACTACATCCTGTGCTTCAGCAACCGTGGTCGCGTGTATTGGATCAAGGTCTGGGAAGTGCCGCAAGGCTCGCGCAACTCGCGCGGCAAGCCCATGGTCAACATGTTCCCGCTGGAAAAGGACGAGAAGATCAACGTCGTTCTGCCGTTGACCGGCGAGTTCCGCACCTTCCCTGAAGACCACTATGTGTTCATGGCCACGTCGATGGGCACCGTCAAGAAGACCCCTCTGACCGACTTCAGCAACCCGCGCAAGGCCGGCATCATCGCTGTGGGCCTGGACGACGGCGACGTGCTGGTGGGCGCAGCCCTGACCGATGGCAAGCACGATGTGATGCTGTTCTCTGACGGCGGCAAGGCCGTGCGCTTTGACGAAGACGACGTCCGCCCCATGGGTCGCGGTGCGCGCGGTGTGCGCGGCATGATGCTGGAAGATGGCCAATCGGTCATCGCCATGTTGGTGGCCGAAGACGAAACGCAATCGGTGCTGACCGCAACAGAAAACGGTTACGGCAAGCGCACCAGCATCGTCGAATACACCCGCCATGGTCGCGGCACCAAGGGCATGATCGCCATCCAGCAATCTGAGCGCAACGGCAAGGTTGTGGCGGCCACGCTGGTGCGTCCGGAAGACGAAATCATGTTGATCACCGACAAGGGCGTGCTGGTGCGCACCCGTGTCAGCGAAATCCGCGAGTTGGGCCGCGCCACGCAAGGCGTGACCCTGATCGCCCTGGACGAAGGCGCCAAGCTGATCGGCCTGCAACGCATCGTTGAGAACGACGCCAACCCCCAAGCCGAAGGCGAAAACGAGGGCGAAGGCACTGAGGCCGACCCCCCTTCCACCGACGACGCTGGAGACAGCGCCGCCACCGAATAATGACCTGACGCCTGCTGCACCGAGCCCATCGCCGATGGGCCGTGCATCCAACCAGACTGAAAGACATCCATGAACTTCACAAAAACGCTTTGGGCATCCGCCGTGGCCACCGCTTTGGCCGCCTGCTCGCTGACCGCCCATGCCGATGCCAAGCGCGACCTGGTGCAACGCCTGCCGCTGGCGCAAAAAGCAGAACTTGAAGGCCTGGCCACCAACCTGATCCAGTCGCCTGCGCGTCAACTGGTGGGCCAATTGGTGCAGCCTGCCATGGGCCTGGTGCCTGAGGACAAGCGCGAGCAAACGGGCAAGCAAGTCGACGCCGAAATCCAGAAGTTCTTGGACATCAGCACACCCGTGATCAAGAACAGCGCTGCCAAGGTGGGTCCTGCCACGATCGGCGGCGTGCTCGAAGACAAGCTGACCGAAGACGAGCTCAAGCAACTGGTCACGATGCTGGAGTCCCCCATCATCAAAAAGTACCAAGCCGCCTTGCCAGAAATTCAAAAGGCTCTGGTCGAGAAGATCTCTGCCGATGCTCGCCCGCAAGTCGAGCCCAAGCTGCAGGCACTGCAAGACAACGTGCGCAAGATCCTGGACACCGCCAGCAACGGCCGCCTGAGCCAAGCCATGGCCGCCCAGCAGCA
Source organism: Aquabacterium sp. (assembly GCA_046052805.1). Classification (GTDB taxonomy): domain Bacteria; phylum Pseudomonadota; class Gammaproteobacteria; order Burkholderiales; family Burkholderiaceae_C; genus Aquabacterium. Next base: position 3,839 of record JAVLFO010000786.1, read on the forward strand.
ACAGCAAGGCGCCATTCCAGCCCCAACGCCTGCGGCCAAGCCTGCCGCCAAGCCCGCACCCAAGAAGTGAGCACTGGACCTCGCGCATGACACGCCCTTTCAATTTTTCGGCCGGTCCTGCGGCCTTGCCTGAAGACGTCTTGCAACAAGCTGCGGCTGAGATGCTCGACTGGCATGGCTCCGGCATGGGCGTGATGGAAATGAGCCACCGTGGCAAAGAGTTCATCTCCATTGCCCACCAGGCCGAGACCGATCTGCGCGAGATCCTGTCCATCCCCGCCAACTACAAGGTGTTGTTCATGCAGGGCGGCGCCATCGCCGAGAACGCCATCCTGCCGATGAACCTCTCGCGCGGCGGCCAAACCGACCACGTGATCACGGGCTCGTGGTCGCAAAAGTCGGCCAAAGAGGCCAAGAAGTACTGCGGCGTGAACGTGGCGGCCACCAACGAAGGCGACCAGCACACCTCCTTGCCACCCTATGGCACCTGGCAGCTATCAGACGACGCAGCGTATGTGCACGTGTGCAGCAACGAAACCATCCACGGCGTTGAAATGCACGAGCTGCCCGACCTGGCGGCGCTGGGCAGCAAAGCACCCTTGGTGATCGACTGCTCGTCGCACATTGCCTCGCGCACCATCGATTGGTCGCGCGTGGCCGTGGCCTATGGCGGCGCACAAAAGAACATCGGCCCCTCGGGCCTGACGCTGGTCATCGTGCGCGAGGACCTGCTGGGCCACGCCTTGTCGATCACGCCATCGGCCTTCGATTACCAAATCGTGGCCAACAACGACTCGATGTACAACACGCCCCCCACCTATGCCTGGTACATGGCCGGGCTGGTGTTTCAGTGGATCAAGCGCCAGCAAGAAGGCGGCTTGAGCGGCTTGGCCGCCATCGAGGCGCGTGCCATGGCCAAAGCCGATTTGCTGTACGACTACATCGACACCTCGGGCTTTTACGTGAACAAGGTGAACGCGAACTGCCGCTCGCGCATGAACATCCCCTTCTTCTTGAACAACGAGTCGCTCAACGACGCCTTCCTGAGTGGCGCCAAAGAGGCCGGCCTGTTGCAGCTCAAAGGACACAAGAGCGTGGGCGGCATGCGCGCCTCGATCTACAACGCCATGCCGCTGGCTGGGGTGCAAGCCCTGGTTGGCTACATGAAGCACTTTGCCGCAAGCCATGGCTGATCACAGCGAGCACTTCCAGCCCGACGGTCGCCCGGTCGACGAGCAACTGGCCGACCTGCGCGTGCGCATCGACGTGGTCGACCAGCAGTTGCTGGCCTTGCTCAATGCACGTGCCAAGCTGGCTCAGGCCGTCGGTGAAGTCAAGAAGATCGACGGCTCGCCCGTGTTTCGCCCTGACCGCGAAGCGCAGGTCATTGACCGCGTCAAGAACCGCAACCCCGGCCCGGTGCTGAACGACAGCATTGCGCCCATCTGGCGCGAGATCATGTCGGCGTGCCGCTCGCTGGAGGCGCGCCAACGCGTGGCCTTCCTGGGCCCCGTGGGCACCTTCACCGAGCAAGCCGCGCTGAACTACTTTGGCTCGTCCATTGAACCGGTGCTGTGCGCCAACTTCGATGAGGTCTTCCGCGCCACCGAGGCCGGCTCGGCCGACTTCGGCGTGGTCGCCATCGAGAACTCCACCGAAGGCGTTGTGGCGCGCTCGCTCGACCTGCTGTTGCAGTCGCCGCTGGTCGTCATTGGCGAGACCTCTTTGCTGGTCACGCACAACCTGTTGCGTCGCCAACCTGCGCGCGATGGCATCAAGGTGGTTGCGGCGCACCCGCAGGCGCTGGGCCAATGCCAAGGCTGGCTCAATTTGCACTTACCGCACGCCGAGCGCCGGGCGGTGTCCAGCAACGCCGAAGGCGCCCGACTGGCCGCCGAGGACGATGCGGTGGCCGCTTTGGCCAGCCAACGCGCCGCCACACAATATGGTCTGCATGTGGTGCAAGCGGCCGTGCAAGACGAGGCGCACAACCGCACCCGCTTTGTCGTGATCACGCGGCCAGATGCGCATGCGAGCGCAGCCCCCACGGGCCACGATTGCACCAGCTTGGTCGTGTCGGTTGACAACCGCCCAGGCGCCATGCACGACATGCTCGTGCCGCTCAAGCGCCACGGGGTGTCCATGACGCGCTTTGAGTCGCGTCCTGCGCGCTCCGGTCAATGGGACTACGTTTTCTTCATCGACCTGGCCGGCCACCCCGCCCAGGACAATGTGGCCGCCGCGCTCGATGAGCTGCGCGCCCAATGTACTTTTTTCAAGGTGCTCGGCAGCTACCCGCTGGACGCGCACTGAGCGTTTGCAAGGATTGTCGGCATGTTCAACCAACTGGGCCTGATCGGCTGCGGCCTGATGGGCGGCTCGTTCGCCCTGGCGCTCAAAAAGGCAGGCTTGGTCAAGCGCGTGGTCGGCTACAGCAAGTCGCCCTCCACTGTTGAAAAGGCGCGCCGACTGGGCGTGATCGATGTGGCCGCCGAGTCGGCGCTGCTGGCGGTGTCGGGCTCTGACATCGTGCTGATCGCCGTGCCCGTGGCCGCCACCGAAGCCACCTTCAAAGCCATTCGCCACCTGGTCGACCCCGGTGTGCTGGTGATGGACGTGGGCTCCACCAAGCGAGATGTGGTCGACGCCGCACGCCGTGTGCTCAAAGAGCGCCTGCCCTCGTTTGTGCCGGCCCACCCCATTGCGGGGCGCGAGGTGGCCGGCATCGAACACGCCGATGCCGCCTTGTACCAAGGCCGCAAAACCATCTTGACGCCGCTGGCGCAAACCGACCCGGTGCTGGTGCAAAAAGCCACCGACGCCTGGGCCGCTGTGGGCTGCCAGGTGCTCAAGATGACGCCCGAGCACCACGACGCCGCCTTTGCCGCCGTCAGCCACCTGCCGCACCTGCTGGCTTTTGCCTACATGAACGCCATGGCCGAGCAGCCACGAGGCCAGGAATACCTGTCTCTGGCCGGACCCGGCTTCAGAGACTTCAGCCGCATCGCCGCCAGCGACCCGACCATCTGGCGCGACATCTTGCTGTCCAACCGCGAAGAAGTCCTCAAACAATCTGAGGCCTTCCGACACGCACTGGAGCAAATGGAGCGCCAAATGCGGGACTGGAACGGCACCGCCTTGCAAGAACACATCCAAAGCGCATCCAGCGCACGCAGCCAGTGGCAACTGGGCACCAAACCAGGCGCCACGCGCTGACCGAGACTGGCACGAGGCTGGCACAACTGGCACTCAAGCTCACACCGCATGTACACCACCGCATTCCTCGACCTCCCACCGCTGCTGTCCGCAGGCGGCACCGTTCGCCTGCCCGGCTCCAAAAGCATCTCCAACCGGGTGCTGCTGCTGGCTGGCCTGAGCGAAGGCACCACCGTTGTCCACGACCTGCTGGCCTCAGACGACACCCGCGTGATGCTCGACGCCCTGCGCACCCTGGGCTGCGACATCGAACAAGACGGCGACACGGTCAAGATCACCGGCCTGGCCGGCAAGCTGTCGGTGCACAAGGCCGAGCTGTTCCTGGGCAACGCGGGCACGGCCATGCGGCCCTTGACCGCCGCCTTGGCCCTGCTGTCGGCCACGCAAGGCGGCGTGTTCGAGCTCAGCGGCGTGCCGCGCATGCACGAGCGTCCCATTGGTGACCTGGTCGATGCGCTGCGTCCGCTGGGCTGCCACATCGAATGTTTTGGCAACGAAGGCTACCCACCCCTGCGTCTGTCGGGTGGGCAGCTCAAGCTGTCGGCGCCCATCAAGGTGCGCGGCGATGTCTCCAGCCAGTTCCTGACCGCACTGCTGCTGGCCCTGCCTTTGGTCTCCCAATACCACGACCTGACCATCGAGGTGGTGGGCGAACTCATCTCCAAGCCCTACATCGAGATCACGCTCAACCTGCTGGCCCGCTTTGGCATCGAGGTGCGCCGTGACGGCTGGGAGCGCTTTGTCATCCCGCAAGGCAGCCATTACCAGTCGCCCGGTGAGATCCACGTCGAGGCCGACGCTTCGTCCGCGTCCTACTTCATCGCCACCGGAGCGCTCGCCGGCATTGACCGCAGCGTGCGCATCGAAGGCGTGGGCGCCTCGTCCATCCAGGGCGACATCCGCTTCATCGAGGCCGCGCAGGCCATGGGCGCGCACGTCACGTCTGGCCCGAACTGGCTGGAAGTGCGTCGTGGGGCTTGGCCACTCAAAGCGGTCGACATGGACTGCAACCACATCCCTGACGCGGCCATGACCCTGGCCGTGATGGCGCTGTACGCCGAGGGCACCACCCGACTGCGCAACATCGCCAGCTGGCGCGTGAAAGAGACCGACCGCATCGTGGCCATGGCCTGCGAGCTGCGCAAGCTTGGCGCCACCGTCGTCGAAGGCCAAGACTTCATCGAGGTGACGCCACCGGCGGCCGGCGCATGGCAGCACGCCACCATCCACACTTACGACGACCACCGCGTGGCCATGTGCTTCTCGCTGGCCGCCTTCAACCCACTGGCGCCCACGGCCGTGGTGGGTAAAGCAATCTCGGTGCGCATCGACGACCCACGTTGCGTGGGCAAGACCTTCCCCGACTACTTCGAAGCGCTGTTCCAGGTCGCCCAAACCGACCCCGACCTGATCCCGGTCATCACCATCGACGGCCCCACCGCCTCGGGCAAAGGCACGCTGGCCAGCGCCTTGGCCACCCGCCTGGGCTACCAGTTCCTGGACTCTGGCTCGCTCTACCGCATCACCGGGCTGATCGCCACTGAGCGCGGCGTGAGCCTGGACGACGCCGCCGGCCTGGAAGTGATCGCCCGCGAACTGGGCCAGCAAATCCCGCTGCACTTTGACCGCGAGCACATCTGGCTGGACCAGCGTGACGTGGGCGAGGCCGTGCGCCACGAAGACATCGGCCAAGCCGCCTCCAAGCTGTCCGCTTTCCCGAATGTTCGCCAAGCCTTGGTCGAGCTGCAAAAGTCCTTCCGTGGCTTGCCTGGCCTGGTGGCCGATGGCCGCGACATGGGCTCGATGATCTTCACCGACGCTGCCCTCAAGGTGTTTTTGACCGCCACGGTGGCCGAGCGCGCTGAGCGCAGATATAACCAATTGATTTCAAAAGGGTTTTCTGCTAACCTTGACGAGATCTGCGCAGACTTAGAGGCGCGCGACCTGCGGGACCGTACCCGCGCCGCGTCGCCCTTGGTGGCTGCACCAGATGCCCTGAAGCTCGACAACTCGGCCTTGACCATCGAAGCTGTCTCTTATACACATCTGACGCTGCCGACGACTAGTCGAGTGTAGAT
>JAVLFO010000787.1:0-1849 GCA_046052805.1 Aquabacterium sp.
GCGGGCCTTGTCGTCGTAGCGGCGCACCACGGCATTGAGCTGGCCGTGGGTCTGGTCGGCGCGGGCCATGGCGGCGCTGAGCACCTCGGTGGCGCTCACGTCGCCGTTGCGGATCAGGGCGGCCAAACCCAGGGCATCGTGCTGGCTGTATTCGCTGAACTTCATGCCTTGGATAATGGCGGACTTTCGCGCGCGCGCCTACCCGGTCTGTCTAGGTAACTTTCCCTGTGTCCAACTTGCCAGTCATCACATTTCCTGAGTCCTTACCGGTCAGCGGTAAACGAGACGAGATCGAGGCCGCCCTGCATGAGCACCAGGTCGTGATCGTGTGTGGCGAAACCGGCTCGGGCAAAACCACCCAGCTGCCCAAGATCGCGATGCAAATGGGGCGGGGCGGCTGGGGGCAGGTGCGAGACCCCAACGCGCCACGCCACCTGCGTCCCAAACTGATTGGCCACACGCAGCCGCGCCGCATCGCGGCATCGAGCGTGGCCAAGCGCATTGCCGAAGAGCTCAACACGCCGCTGGGCGATGTGGTGGGCTACAAGGTGCGCTTTCAGGACCGCATCCAGCCCGGAGCGAGCGTCAAGCTGATGACCGACGGCATCTTGCTGGCCGAAACGCAAGGCGACCCTGACCTGCGCGCCTACGACACGATCATCATCGACGAGGCCCACGAGCGCAGCCTCAACATCGACTTCTTGCTGGGTTACCTGCGCCAGTTGCTGCCGCGCCGGCCTGATCTGAAGATCATCGTGACTTCGGCGACCATCGATGCCGACCGCTTTGCGCAGCACTTCGCGTCCAGCAAGGGCCCCGCGCCGGTCATCATGGTGTCGGGCCGGCTGTTCCCGGTTGAGCAGCGCTACCGCCCGTTTGAAGAGAGCCGCGAATACGGCCTGAACGAGGCCATCACCGACGCGGCAGACGAGCTCTGGCGCGAGGGCAATGGCGACATCCTCGTCTTTCTGCCCGGCGAGCGCGAGATCCGGGAAGCGGCCGACCACCTGCGCAAGCACTTCGCCAACCACCGTGTGCAGGCCAACATCCTGCCGCTGTTCGCTCGCCTGAGTCAGCAGGAGCAAGACGAGGTGTTTCGCACCGGGGGCGGTCGCCGCATCGTGCTGGCCACCAACGTGGCCGAAACCTCGCTCACGGTGCCTGGCATTCGGTATGTGATCGATTCGGGCTTGGCGCGCGTGAAGCGCTACAGCTTCCGCAACAAGGTCGAACAACTTCAGATCGAGCCCATCAGCCAGGCCGCTGCCAACCAGCGCGCCGGCCGATGTGGGCGCGTGGCCAACGGCATCTGCATCCGCTTGTACGACGAGAAGGACTTCACTGGCCGCCCGCGCTTCACCGATCCTGAAATCTTGCGCAGCTCGCTGGCCGGCGTGATCCTGAGGATGAAGTCCCTGCACCTGGGTCTGGTCGACGACTTCCCCTTCATCGAGCCCCCGCTGCGCAAGGCCATTGCCGACGGCTACCAGTTGCTCAACGAGCTGGGCGCGGTCGACGATTTCAACGAGATCACCAAGCTGGGCATGGACCTCGCCCGCCTGCCACTCGACCCCCGCGTGGGCCGCATGATCCTGGAGGCCAAGGACCGCGAGGCCCTGGCCGAAGTGCTGGTGATCGCCGCCAGCTTGAGCGTGCAAGACGTGCGCGATAGGCCCATCGACCAGCAACAGCAGGCCGACACCAAGCACAAGCAGTTTGACGACGAGCGCTCAGAGTTCATGGGCACGATCAAGCTGTGGAGGTGGCTGGATGAAAGCCGCGGTGGGCCAGGGCACCACGAGCCCGGTCAGCCCGAACAACACAAGCTCTGTCTCTTATACACATCTGA
>JAVLFO010000788.1:0-4498 GCA_046052805.1 Aquabacterium sp.
ATGAAGTACTGCACCTGCGCGGCTTGATCGCCGAACATCGATTCACCCAGTTTGAGCAACTGACCATGCACCATTTCACCGGTACCAATGATCAGGGTCAGCAAAAGCAGGGCAAAGACGGGGAGGCTGGAGAACCACTCAAGGACGGTTCGACCCAGGATCTTGCGGGTAGGTGGGGTGTTCATGGGGCAATCAAACGACAAGGCCGACCGGGAGGTCAGCCGTCAAGAAAAGGTGACAGCCCGCGTGAGCAGGCCTCAGATTTCACGTGCCTGTGGTTTGGTGGCAAACCACAGGTTGACGGGCGCGCTTTACTTCCAGTCTTCTTCAGACTTCGTGGTGCATTCGGGATCAGCTGGGTTCACGTTGCAGCGGATCTTCTTGATCACCTTCAAACCACGCTTGTCGTACAGGCCCTTTTGAGCGATGTCGATGCGGGCTTCGCGAAGCATCAAGGTGTACTTGTATGAGTTCTCTGGCGAGAGCTCAGTCCAAGTGGCTGGAGGAATGCTGGCGTCCGATTGCTTGATCAACTGCAGCGACCGATCAAATTGCGTAGCCCAGTACTCGCGGGACTTTTCGCCGAAACCGTCAGGGAACTTCGACTTGTTCAACACGACTTGGTACGTCAGGATCAAGATTGGGAAGCGCACGATGCCGCCGTTTTTCCCAATGCCCTTGTACAACTCGAGTGGCTTGTAGGCCAGCGTCGGTGCGGCAACCATGTCCACCGATCCGTTGTTGAACTTGGTCGAGAAGTTGGTGATGTCCGCAGAAATTGGTTGGGCACCGATGCGCTGGATCATGACGGCCTGGGCCTTGTCATAGTCGAACGAAGCGATGCGTTTGCCGGCCAGGGCTTCCACGGTGTTGAGCTTGCGGTCGTTGACCACGGGGTACGCGGCACCCAGTGGGGTGATGCCGCCGATTTCGTAGTTGCCTTCGACCATCAGCTTGCCCGCTGCTGGCGACGAATAGGTTTGGATCAGCTTGCGAACGACTTCGTAACTCGCCTGGATGTCGATCTTGCCATCGCGCACGATGGTGGTGGAGCCCAAGGTGTCAATTGCACCGGCGACCGAGTTGAACTGGCGGGTGCGGAATGCCGTGGCAATCACGGCATCGCATTGGCCCGTGCGGAAATCTTCGGTGGCAACGCGCTCGTCGGTGTAGCCCTTGAGTTCGATGCTGACGCTGTGTTTCTGCATGGCCACTGCGTAGTCTTTGGCCATGTTGAACAGGTCGCCTGACGCGCCCAGCAAGTCATACACGCACACTTTTTGCGCTGCTTGCGCCGTGTTGGCCGCAGCCATGACGACCAGCAGGGCAGCGCCCATGCTCGCTTGTTTCACCAACTTCATGAAGTCTCCTCGGTACCGAAAAGGCAGGGGCCCGACAGGCCCCCTACTGCGCCATTTGCTGGCTTTGCGAACTGACATCCGTGTTTCGAACGTTAGCTTTGTAACTATATCTGGTGATCCGCATGTTCAGATAAACCCCAGCCCACGCATGCGAGGGAAGGGATTTCCCTGAACATCAGCTCACGTTCAACGGCATCACTTCAGGAAGCTGTCGGCATCGATGTCGCCGCCTGCCTTCTCGTCCCAGAACTTGCCCAGGCTGTTCATGGGTGTGCGCGTACCGGCATTTTGGGTCCACATGCGATCAGAGATGTTCACCATTTGGGCTTGTGCAATGGCGTCAATCAAGCGGTAGTCGGTGTTCACTGCGAAGTTCTTGACATTGCTGAAGCGCTTGAGGACTTGGCGAACGCCAGCCTTGTCGTCGGCCGACTGCGCTGCCACGGCCGCCATGACGTGTGGCAAGCGCACACCGGCCTTCTCGCCAATGGCCATGGCATTTTCAAAGGTGCCCTTGACGTCCTTGCCGTCGCTGCCGCCAGGAATGATGCTCCAGACGACGGCGCGGGCTGCTTGAGGGGTGCCCCACCACTTGGTGTTGTCTAGGCAGTTCATGGCCTTTTCGACCAATGGCGCGGTGTCAGTCGGAACGCCAACAACCTGTTGTGAGCTGATGTCGTTTTGCATGGCTTGCAAGCCAGCGACAGAGCCCAAGAGGTAGACCATTTCGTCGAAGTCACGCTTGAACCGGGGGCAGGTGCTGCCGTACTTGAAAAAGTACTTTTGCTCGAGCTTGGTCTTCATGCGTTGGAACGCGCCGTATTGGCGGTCTGCGGCCACAGCCAAGTAACGCTTTTGGGCTATGCGGGCGTCTTGGGCTTCATCGGCGCGTTTGTCGCGCGAGGCGCGCAGGTAGCGCATTTCTTCGTTGATGGCTTGGGTTTCCGAACACACGCCAGCCGACGACAGCAGGACGGTTTCCATCAGCGACGGGTCGCCATAGAAATTGCGTGCCGCACCAATCAAGGGGGCGTTGACCATCGAGAAGCTGCAACCCATTTCCACGTCTGACATCTTCAAGACGGGGGGCGTGAAGCCATCTTCCAAGATGCCAAGGGTCACGCCGCTGACGTTGGATTCGATGAGCGCGCAACCGCCCATCGTGAGGGCAGAAATTGCCAGTGCGCTTGAGGCCAACAGGCGAGTAATCCGAGAAGTCATCAAAGGGTCTCCAGCAAAAATCTTCGTTTTGGCCGCTCAGTTTGCTCAAACCAAGCTCGGCAATAGTTGGCGAAATTCTAGCTTCCACAGGTGCTCGCGCCGTGGCCTAAATCCTAGGGATAGCCCCTGAATCAGGCCGGAAAGCCGAGCATGAAAAAGCCCGTCGGTGACGGGCTTGCAAGTGTGTGGTCAGCGGATGGGTTTGAAGCGCACACGCTTGGGGCGCGCGCCTTCTTCTCCGAGGCGCTTTTTCTTGTCGGCTTCGTACTCTTGGTAGTTACCGTCGAAGAAGAACCATTGCGAATCGCCTTCGCAAGCCAGGATGTGCGTGCAGATGCGGTCAAGGAACCAGCGATCGTGGGAGATGATCATGGCCGAGCCTGCAAACTCGAGCAGCGCATCTTCCAGGGCGCGCAGGGTTTCCACGTCCAAGTCGTTGGAGGGTTCGTCCAGCATCAGGACGTTGCCGCCTTGTGCCAGCGTCTTGGCCAGGTGCAAACGACCGCGCTCACCGCCGGAGAGGTTGCCCACGAGCTTTTGCTGGTCGTTGCCCTTGAAGTTGAACCGGCCGCAATAGGCACGGCTGGGCATTTGAAACTTGCCCACGGTGAGGATGTCCAAGCCGCCAGAGACATCTTCCCAAACGGTTTTTTCATTGTCCAGGTCGTCGCGGTTTTGGTCGACAAAGGCCATCTTCACGGTCTGGCCGATCTTGACCTCGCCCGAATCGGGCTTCTCGCGGCCAGCAATCATCTTGAACAGCGTCGATTTACCCGCGCCGTTGGGGCCGATGATGCCCACGATCGCGCCGGGCGGCACCTTGAAGCTCAAGTTGTCAATGAGCACGCGGTCGCCAAAGGACTTGGTCACATTGACGAACTCAATCACTTCCTGACCCAGGCGGTCGGCCACGGGAATGAAGATTTCGTTCGTTTCGTTGCGCTTTTGGTACTCAAAATCGCTCAGTTCTTCAAAGCGGGCCAGGCGGGCCTTGCTTTTGGCCTGGCGGGCCTTGGGGTTTTGGCGGGACCATTCCAGCTCCTTCTTCAAGGCCTTGGCGCGGGACTCTTCGCCTTTTTGCTCAGCTTCCAGCCGCGCTTGCTTTTGCGTCAGCCAGTCGCTGTAGTTGCCTTTGTACGGAATGCCCGAACCCCGGTCCATCTCCAAAATCCACTCTGCTGCGTTGTCCAAGAAGTAGCGGTCGTGGGTAATGGCGACCACGGTGCCGGGATAACGCTGCAAAAACTGCTCCAGCCAATCCACCGACTCAGCGTCCAAGTGGTTGGTCGGCTCGTCGAGCAACAGCATATCGGGCTTCGAGAGCAACAAGCGGCACAGCGCTACGCGGCGCTTTTCACCGCCGGACAGCACGCCAATATTGGCGTCCCACGAAGGCAGACGCAACGCGTCAGCGGCGATTTCTAACTGGTGCTCAGAGTCGGTTCCTGCGGTGGCGATGATGGCCTCCAGCTCGGCCTGTTCTGCGGCCAGCGCGTCAAAGTCGGCGTCTTCCTCGCCGTAAGCGGTATAGACCTCTTCCAACCGGGCTTTGGCGCTAAAGACTTTGCCCATGCCGCTTTCCACACTTTCACGCACGGTTTGGGTCGGGTCCAGCTGCGGCTCCTGGGGCAGGTAACCGATATTCAGACCGGTCATGGGAATGGCCTCGCCCTCGATTTCCTTGTCCAGGCCGGCCATGATTTTCAGCAGCGTGGACTTGCCCGAACCGTTGGTGCCGAGCACGCCGATCTTGGCACCAGGAAAGAAACTCAGGGACACATCTTTCAAAATGTGGCGCTTGGGCGGCACGATTTTGCCAACGCGGTTCATGGAAAAAACGTATTGGGCCATTGCAGTGTGTGGGAGGAGTCAAAAAAGAGAGTGGGCTCGTATTATCGACTGCAAGGGGCCAAGGC
>JAVLFO010000789.1:0-2830 GCA_046052805.1 Aquabacterium sp.
TTGTCGGCATGCTGCGCGCAGACTTGAATCTGGGATTCTGCTGCGCGGCTTGCGTCAGCCTTGCAGCAGCTTGAGCACCTGCTGCGGCAACTGGTTGGCCTGCGCCACCATCGCGTTGCCTGCCTGTTGCAGGATCTGCGCGCGTGACAAGTTCGCCGTTTCTGCCGCGAAGTCGGCGTCCATGATCCGGCTGCGTGCGGCGGTCTGGTTTTCAGCCGACACCTGCAGGTTCGAGATGATGGCGTCGAAGCGGCTTTGCGTCGCACCGTAGACCGCGCGTTCGCTGTTGACCTTGTCCAGGGCCTTGTCGATGTTGTCAATCACGGTCTTGACCTGCGCAGCCGTTTGACCCGAGCCAATGCTCACTGTGCTCACCGTCACGGCGGTGATGGCGGCATTGGTGGCCATGTCGGTGGTGGTGACTGTGATGATGTCGCCGCCAGAGGTGTTGGCGCCGATCTGGAACACGCGGGCAGTCGACGTGACGCCGGTGCTGCCCAGGATGTTTTGCCCGTTGAAGGTCGTGCCTTTGAGCACCCGGGTGATTTCAGCGCTGAGCTGCTCGAACTCTTTGTTCAAAGAGTCTTTGTCGCTGTTGCTGTTGGTGGAGTTACGCGACTGGATCGCCAACTCACGCATGCGCTGCAGCGAGTCGCTGACTTTGCCCAGCGCGCCTTCAGCAGTCTGCGCCAGCGAGATGCCGTCGTTGGCATTGCGCATCGCCACATTCATGCCGCGCACCTGGGCGTTCATGCGTTCGGCGATGGCCAAACCGGCCGCGTCGTCTTTCGCTGAGTTCACCCGCATGCCGGAAGACAGGCGTTGCATCGACACAGCCAGGGACGACTGCGACGTGTTGAGGTTGCGCTGAGCAGTCAGCGAATTCAAGTTGGTATTGATCGTCTGAGGCATGACGCACTCCTAAAGAATCGTGAGACTCCCGGCGTTGCCGCCGGCCTTCAGCTTTGGACCAAAGACATCAATTCAGCTTCGGCCAGTGAGTGCATATTCGGCCTATTCGCAGACGGGCATAAACAGGAATACAGGGTGCTTTAGGGCCCAAATTCGCCAGGCAAAAGAAAAGGCCGCCCGGAGGCGGCCTTCGCTGGCGAGAGGGGACTGGGCCCGATCAACGCAGCAGAGACAAGACCTGCTGAGGCAGCTGGTTGGCCTGCGCCACCATCGCATTGCCCGCCTGCTGCAGGATCTGAGCTCGAGACAGGTTCGCTGTTTCCGAGGCAAAGTCAGCGTCCATGATGCGACTGCGGGCGGCGGTCTGGTTCTCGACCGAGACCTGCAGGTTCGAGATCACCGATTCAAAGCGGCTTTGCGTCGCACCGTACATGGCGCGCTCACCGTTGACCTTGTTGATGGCCTTGTCGATGTTGTCGATCACGGTCTTGATGGCAGCAGCGTCCTTGCCGGAGCCGATGCTCACGGTGGTGGCGGTCACGGCCGTGATGTCGGTGTTCGTGGCCATGTCGGTGGTGGTCACCGTGATGGTGTCGCCCGACTTGGTGTTTGCGCCGACTTGGAACACACGGGGGGTCGAAGTGGCGCCCGTGCTGCCCAGGATGTTCTGACCGTTGAAGGTGGTGCCCTTGAGCACGCGGGTGATTTCAGAGCTCAGTTGCGAGAACTCTTTGTTCAGCGAGTCTTTGTCGCTGTTGCTGTTCGTCGAGTTACGCGCTTGGACAGCCAGTTCACGCATGCGTTGCAGCGAGTCGCCGACCTTGCCCAGCGCGCCTTCAGCGGTTTGCGCCAGCGAGATGCCGTCGTTGGCGTTGCGCTGAGCGACGTTCATGCCACGCACTTGGGCGTTCATGCGTTCGGCAATCGCCAGACCGGCGGCGTCGTCCTTGGCGGAGTTGACGCGCAGACCTGAGGACAGGCGTTGCATCGAGGTGGCCAGCGCCATTTGCGAGGAGCTGGTGTTGCGCTGAGCGTTCAGCGAGTTCAGGTTGGTGTTGATGATCGAAGCCATGGTGCTCTCCTATGATTACAAAAAAGTCCCGGCAGGTAGCGCCGGCATAACATCTGCCAGACCGACACTAGTCAACCGGATTGCTCTGAGTGGCTTGGCCACCTGAACCATCGGCCGGCTAACCGGACCACGGACCCAAAGTTGTAGACCGTTGCTTGACATATCGGCGAGCCCTTGTGTGGACTTGAGCTTTTTTGTCAAGCAGGCTTTGTGCATTAATGCAGGAAGAAATGGCTTAAGTTGGTGGTTCATCTCTGAACATGCACAAATGGTGGTCTGACTAGACTTCGAGAACCCATTCCACCGAGCAGGTTCCGATCGTGATGACCATTCAGACCAAACCCGTTGTCGGCGCGTCCGTTGGACAACTGAAGCAGGCGCATCAACATTGGGAGCGTGGCGTTGCACTGGCAGAGCGTGGCGATTGGTCGCAGGCCGTGGGCAGTTTCAAGAAGGCCACGCAAGCCGCACCCCTGGACCCTCTATATAGATTGAACCTGGCGCGCGCGCTCCTGCGCATCGACGACATCGACCAGTGCATCGTCGAGGCCGAGCGTGTGGTCAAGCTCGACCCACTCAATGCGCTGGTGCGCCAGTTCCTGGCCGAGCGCTACGCCAGCAAGGGCCGCATGGCCGATGCCATCGACTGCTTGCAAGGCCTGCCCGACGATGTGCCTGTGGGCATTGACTATTTAGAGGCCCTGGGCGGAGACCTCTTTGCTGCGCACCGTTTTGAAGAAGCGATTGCGGCTTACTTCAGGTTGCTGTCCATCAAGGTCGACCACGCCAACAGTCACTATCAATTGGGCCTGTGCTTCCACAGCCTGGGCATGAAGAAAGAAATGG
>JAVLFO010000790.1:0-1523 GCA_046052805.1 Aquabacterium sp.
GTCCAGCATTTCCGTGAAGTTGAGGTGCAAGCCCACGTCGGCGATGGGCTCGCCCTCGGGGGCGGGGCGCACGACCGCTCGCAAGGCCGGGGCGCCGCTGGCCCACGCAGGCCCGTCGACCAGGCAACTGACGGCCGAGATGCGACGCAGGGCCAGCAGATCGAACACCGCCTGGTTGACGCCACCGTGCAAGCCGAAGTCGTCCACGCACACGGTCAACTCGCGTGGCGCGGTGGGGTCCTGCGCAAACTGGTTTGGCATGGATGCGGCTCAGTCGCCGGTGTGACCGGGCATGCTCAGCTCCAAGCCCTTGCCGAGTGAGCGGCGCACCACATACAGGGGCCGGTTTTTCACTTCTTCGAAGATGCGCGCGATGTACTCGCCCAAGATGCCCAGGCCGATGAGCTGGATGCCCACAAAGAACATCAGCGCCACGACGATGGTGGTCCAGCCCGAAACAGCGTTGCCGTACAACAAGAAATCGACCACGACAAAGGCGCCGTACAGGAAGGCGATCAAGGCCATCACGAAACCGGCGATGCTGGCCACGCGCAAGGGCCAGGTGGTGAAGGCCGTCAGGCCATCGATCGAAAACGCGATCAGCTTGAGCGCGTTGTAGTTGCTGGTGCCCACGGCCCGCTCGGCAGGCTCATAAGGAATGGCCACCGACTTGAAGCCCACCCAGGCGTACAAGCCCTTCATGAAGCGGTTGCGCTCGGGCAGCGCCAACAAGGCGTCAACCACGGTGCGGTCCATCAGGCGGAAATCGCCGGCATCCGGCGGCACCTGGAAGCGCGACTTGGCGTTGATCAGTCGGTAAAAAGCGTTGGTGCCCACGCGCTTGAACAGGCTCTCGTCGTCGCGGTTGGCGCGCAAGGCGTAGACCACATCGGCCCCGTCGGCCCATTGCTTGACCATGTCGGCCACCAAATGGGGCGGGTGCTGCATGTCGGCGTCCATCAGCACGACCACATCCCCGTGCGCGGCTTGCAAGCCAGCGGTCAGAGCCGCTTCTTTGCCGAAGTTGCGCGAAAACTCGATGGCGCGGATGCCGGGGTGACGCGTCCATTCGTCGAACACGGCCGAGGTGTCGTCGCGGCTGCCGTCGTTGACCAAGATCACTTCCCACTCTTGGGCGCACTGAGCGAGTTGCTGACCCAGGATGGGCAAGAGCAAGCGCAGGTTGGCGGCCTCGTTGTAGCAGGGAATGACGCAACTCAAACGCGGGCGCTCGGCGCGGGCATGAACAGAGGGGTGAGCAGAAACGGTCATACCGCGATTATCGCGGTTGCCGCTGGCGTTCGGGCTCACAGAGCACTTCAGGTGGCCAACACTTGTTTGACGCGTTGTCGTCGGCCACCGGCCCGGCCCCCCAACCAGGGTAGGGCCCGGCCCGAACCATCAAGCAGCCATCACTTGGCTTGTTCGTCCTTGTCGTGACGCTTGTGGGCGGCATCATGGCGGCGCTCGGCCTTGTCGTGCTTGAGCTCAGCCTTGTCCTTGGCGATCTCACGGTGCTCGTG
>JAVLFO010000791.1:0-2417 GCA_046052805.1 Aquabacterium sp.
AAACAAGGCGCAGGGCTCTTCCGTGCAGGTTGTGCCACGCCCTGACCGTGCGGCCAGTTCAGAGCCCTTGCCTGGATACCTGAACCTCACACCTGGGCACACCGCCAAGGGTACGCAGGTTGCATTGGCTGACGCCGCCCAAGCTCAGCAAGACGGGGACGGTATCCGCTCAGCAAGGAAAAGGTGAGCACGGCAGCGCGGGACGCTTGCGGCACGCGTGGCAGTGATCAGCACCCGTGGCGTGGTGGGCCTCCGGCCCGGATCTGCTTTTTAGCGTTTAGCCCGTCATGCCCAAACCTTCCCAGGTCGGCAACTTCGCCCCGTGGCATCTGCGGTCGCATGGCTTCAACGGTGGCCGCGTCATCAAGACCAAACGCCGCCGCCGTGTGCTCGGTCGGGTCATTCGCGCTCCCGTAGTGACCTATCCGGCTCAGCCTTTCAAGATCGCTGCGCAAGCTCTTGATCTCGCGCCCCATGGCTTGACTTAAACCCGTTGCCAGCTTCATTCGCTCGTGCACATCTTCTGCGATTGACCGCTGGCCCCAACTTGTCAACCAGTAGAGCGCCAGCATCGCAGACCGTGGCATCTTTCCAACACTCAGCCAACGATAGACGCTAGCTCTTGACACGTTCAAAACCTTGCAAACGTCCTCAACGGTTGCGCCCATGTCTTGCATCATCACCGCCAGTTCTGGCGCGTGTTTTGGTGTCTTGTACAGCATGCATTGTTCTCGTCACCCATGCATAAAAATGGATCGTCCGAACAGCCAGTTGACGACATTCAGAACCCACGCCATCACACGTGCGTTGTTGTCGCTAATGTATATTATGTCAACCAATATGGATTTGAGACGAAAAGCTAAGGATGCCGCGCCAAAACCGTGAGCCATGCGAGATGCCCCCTGTGATGGCGTGAACTGCACAACATGCACGCGCACAGCCTAGGGAAACCGACACGGCTTGGTGGCAGAGCCACCGCCGAGGATGGGTTACGATTTCCTGCATCACCGTACGTACAACGACGGCCGACTGGGTGCCCTGAGTTTCAGTGAACCAAGCCGCTCGGTGCGCGTCAACGGTTGGACGGGTCGACGTGTCGCATCATTCAACGCTCAGCGCAGATTTTCCTCCCGGGCCGTTGCTCGTGGCGCCCGCGCGCGCAGATGACGGATCTGACAAGGTGGCCGATGCCCGCGAAATTGACGCTCTTTTGGCCGAGGGGCGCATCGGTTTGAGCCTGCCAGCCGCGTTAGAGGCTCGATTTTTGACCGACGGTGCGGCACGCCGATTGCGCGTGATGGTGCTGAGCGGATTGGCTGTGGGCTTGCTGTTCAACTGGCTGCTGTTGTCCGACTGGATGATGGTGCCAGACCAGTTCGAGCAAGCACTCAAGCTGCGGTTGTTCGTGTTCTGTCCCTCGACGCTGGTGGGCGTCTACCTCATCACCAAGGTGCCATCTCCTGTTTGGCGGGAGTGGTCGATGACCTTGTTGGGCATCACCGCAAGTGCCCTCAACACCTATCTGTGCATGGCCAGCAGCGACCCCTTGGCGGGGCCATACCTTGTGAGTTTGACGGTCATCGTGGTTTTTGCCAATTCGGTGTCGCAGATGAGGTTTGTGCAAGCTGCTGTGATGAACGTCTGTGTGGTGTTGATGTTCATTGCGGGCGCCATCTACATCGATGGTGCGCCCTTGCCCGTCATGCTGCCCAGTGCCTTGGTGCTGATCTCTGCCGGGGTGTTCACGCTGTACGGCTGCTACCGACTGGAATGTGACGAGCGCCACCACTGGCTCATGCTGTTGCGTGAAAGTCTGCTGCTCGAAGAAATTGCGCAAGCCAATGCGCACCTCGACACCGTCTCACGAAGCGACATGCTCACCGAGGTGGCCAACCGGCGGCACTTCGACGAGTTCTTGCAGGCGGTTTGGAACCGCGCCTGCCAAGATGGCAGTGACATCTCCATCATGATGATCGACGTTGACCACTTCAAGGCCTTCAACGATCGCTACGGCCACCCCGCCGGAGACGCTTGCCTCAAAGACATCGCCAGTACCTTGAAGCGCCGTTTGCGTCGTCCCGGCGACTTGATCGCTCGCTTTGGTGGCGAGGAGTTCATTGTCATTTTGGGTGGGACGCCTTTGGCAACGGCTTGCAGCGCCGCCGAGCGCGTTCGCCGTGGCGTTGAAAACCTCAACCTTTTGCACGCCACCTCGAGCACGCATGCGGTGGTGACGGTCAGCATCGGTGTGGCCTGCCTGCGCCCAAATTCACCTTACGCCAGCCCAGCTCAGCTGATATCAGCGGCCGATGAGGCGCTTTATCACGCCAAAGCCCGAGGCCGAAACCGCGTTTTTGCTTTTGGCACCAATGACTGAACAGGCTGACATGAACCTGTCTCTTATACACATCTGACGC
>JAVLFO010000792.1:0-3326 GCA_046052805.1 Aquabacterium sp.
CTCCCATCCAGCTGTGGCAGCCCGCCCGCACCCGCCGAGACAAGTCGGCCGACGCCGCAGGGCGCATTGGCTGCAGTGCTTTGAGCGCCGCCTTGAACCAGGTGTGTGCCTGGACGCAAGGCACGGCCGCCAACCTGCACGTCGTCTCTGATGCCGACCACCGTGGCAGTCGCACCGCCGAATTGTTCGAAGCCCTCCAAGAGGTCGCGCCCGGCCTGGACCCCATGACGCAGGTAGCCCGTGTGGGCGAAGCCTGCGGTGACCTTGGGCTGGCCCGTGCCTTGGCGCCGGCGGCGCTGGCATGCCATGCGCTGAGGCAGGGCGAGTTGGGTGAACACGCTGTGGCCGTGCTGGCGCACGTGCAGTCGTCTCATGAACGGGTGGTGGTGGGCTTGACGCCTCGCCCGCCCGCGCCGCTTGCGGCCTGAAAGATCTGGATACCCCATGCAAAGAATTTGGCAGTTTTTACTGGACCCGCGCGTTTTGGGCTTGATCGGCTTGGCCGCATTGGCCGGGCTGTTGCTGTTGGGCGCCGACGCCATGCGCGTGGGGGCCGTGTGGGCGGTCGCGATCCTGGCGTTGCTGGGTGTGGCTTGGGCGATCGTGTGGGGCGTCAAGCGCCACCGTGCCCACCGCGCGGCGCAGGCCCTGGAGCAGGCCATCGACGCCGATGCCGACAAGGCCGTCAAAGCCGCGACCGGATCGGGCAAGCACGACGAGGTGGCCGCAGTGCGTGAGCGCATGGCCGAGGCCGTGAAGTTGATCAAGACCTCGCGCTTGGGTGAGACCTCGGGCGCAGCCGCCCTGTACGAGCTGCCTTGGTATGCGGTCATCGGCAACCCAGCTGCCGGCAAAAGTTCAGCCGTGGTCAAGTCGGGCTTGAAGTTTCCGTTTGCCGAAAGCACCGACAACGTGATCCAGGGCATTGGCGGCACGCGCCACTGCGACTGGTATTTCACCAGCGAAGGCATCTTGCTCGACACGGCCGGGCGCTACTCGGTGCACGAAGAAGACCGCAGCGAATGGCTGGGCTTTTTGTCGCTGCTCAAGCGGCATCGGCCCAAAGCCCCGCTCAATGGCGTGATCATCGCGGTGAGCCTGGCCGAGCTGGGCGGGCAAAAACCGGCCTTTGCGATCGACCTGGCGCGCAAGCTCCGCCAGCGGGTGCAAGAACTCACCGAAAGGCTCGAGGTGTTCGTGCCGGTCTATGTGGTGTTCACCAAGGCCGACTTGATCGCAGGCTTCGTGGACTTCTTTGAGGACCGCGACCGCGACGAGCGCGATAAGGTCTGGGGGGCCACCTTGCCCTACGACACGGCCAACAAGCTCGACGCGGTGGCGCAGTTCGACACCCACTTCGACACGCTTTATGACGGTTTGAAGGAGGCCTCGGTCGCGCGCATGTCATTGCACCGAGGCGAGCAGTTGCCGCCTGGCGTGTTGACCTTTCCCTTGGAGTTCGCGGCGCTCAAGCCGGCCTTGCGCACCTTCATCAACACGCTGTTTGAAGAAAACCCCTACCAGTTCAGGCCGATCTTCCGGGGCTTTTACTTCACCAGCGCGGTGCAAGAAGGCCAGTCCACCAGCCGCGCCAGTGAGCGCGTGGCCGAGCAATTTGGCTTGCAGTTGCAAAGCGGTACGGCGGCGGCGGTGTACGCCCACAGTGGCTTTTTCTTGAAAGAGCTTTTCTCGAAGGTGATCTTTGCCGATCGCCAGTTGGTGCAGCAGTACACCAGCCGACACAAGCTGCACCTGCGCTACGCCACCTTCTTTGGTGGTGTGCTGCTGCTGGGTGCCTTGTTGGCCGCCTGGACCTGGTCTTACACCGGCAACCGCGAGTTGGTCAGCCATGTGCAGGCCGATCTGCTCAAGGCCCAGCAGGTGCAAGACAAGCGCGTGGACTTGCAATCGCGCCTGGAGGCCCTGGAGATCTTGCAAGACCGCCTGGAGCAAATGCAGCGCTACCGCCAGACGCGGCCGTGGTCCATTGGACTGGGCCTCTACCAAGGGCAGGCCATCGAAGACCGACTCAAAGAAGAGTATTTCGCGGGCCTGCAAGCGGTCATGCTCAAGCCATCGGCCCAGGCCATGTCGGCCTACCTCAGCGAGGTCAATGCCCATGCCGCCGAGCTGCGTCCTTTGCAGCGTTTGGGTGATGCGGCCGGCAGTGCAGAGCTTGGCAATGCACCGCCTGCGCAGGCAGCGTCCGCGGCAGTTGCATCGAGCGCCACAGCCACGTCGCCAGCTTCACCTTACGCCAGCGCATCCAGCACCAACGTGACCGAGGCTTACAACGCGCTGAAGGCCTACCTGATGCTGGGCGAGCGTGCCCGTCTGGAGCCCGGCCACATGAGCGACCAGCTCACGCGCTTCTGGCGCACCTGGCTGGACGCCAACCGGGGGGCCATGCCGCGCGAGCAGCTGATCCAAAAGGCCGAACACATCTTGTCCTTTGCCTTGTCGCAGATGAGCGATCCGGCCTTCCCAGAGCAAGAACTCAACCTCACCTTGCTCGACCAGACCCGCGACAACCTGCGCCGCGTCATCAAAGGCATGCCAGCGCGTGAGCGCGTGTACGCCGAAATCAAGGCCCGCGCAGCCACGCGCTTTGCGCCCGTCACGGTGGCGCGCTTGGTCACCGATGCCGACCGCAATGTGGTGGCGGGCAGCTATGCCGTGTCGGGGGCCTTCACGCGCGAGGCCTGGCAGGGCTATGTCAAGGACGCGATCAAGGACGCGGCCAACACCGAGTTGCAGTCCACCGATTGGGTGCTCAAAACCGCCTCGTCTGACGACCTGACCCTGGAGGGCAGCCCAGAGCAGATCCAAAAGGCCTTGACCCAGCTCTATAAAACCGACTACGTGCGCGAGTGGCAGAAGTTCGCGCAGGGCGTGACGGTTCAAGACTTCGCCAGCTTCGATGCGGCCGTGGTCAACATGAACCGGCTGGGCGACCCCAGCGGCTCACCGGTGCTGGCGGTGCTCAACACGCTCTACGAGCAAACCTCGTGGGACAATCCTTCGGTGCTCAACGACAAACTGGCCAAGGGCCAGCGCGGCTTTGTCGAATGGTTCAAGCAGACGGTGCTGGGGCAGGCGCCCGCCGGCATGAACGTCAACATGGAGGTGAATCTGGGCAAGACCGAGGCGATCCCGCTGGGCCCGATCGGCAAAGAGTTCGGCGGCCTGGTGCGCCTGATGGCTCCGCGAGAAAACGCCGATCCTTTGGTGCGCGCCTATCTGGCCTCCTTGGGCAAGATCCGCGCGCGCTTCAACCAGATGAAAACGCAGGGTGACCCGGGGCCTGCTGCCAAGCAACTGATGGC
>JAVLFO010000793.1:0-3151 GCA_046052805.1 Aquabacterium sp.
GGGTGTGGGCTTATGAGAGCCATCAAGACAACGGCGGTTACTCGCCTGACTCGGTGAGCGCGGGCCGTCGCGCCCTGTACAACCTGGCCCTGGGCATGCTGGTGCTGGACGCTTCGGTGAGCCACAACCCGGTGTGGACGGGCAAGGCCCTGCAGCGCTTCAAAGACGCCAACAACATGACCGACCGCCTGGGTGCATTGGCCGCCCTGGTCAACAGCCACGCCGACTTGGCTGCGCAGGCGCTGGATCACTTCCACGCCCAGTTCAAGGCCGAGGCCTTGGTGATCGACAAGTGGTTCACGCTGCAAGCCACCGCCCCTGAAAAAGACGGCAAGGTTTTTGCACGCGCCAAAGCCCTGATGCAGCACCCCGACTTCACGCTGCGCACGCCCAACCGCGCACGCAGCCTGTTGATGGCGCTGTGCCAAAGCAACCCTGCCGCCTTCCACCGCGCAGACGCGGCGGGCTATGTGTTCTGGGCAGACCGCGTCATTGAGATCGACCCGATCAACCCACAGCTCGCGGCCCGTCTGGCGCGCGCCCTGGACCACTGGCGTCGCTTGGCCGAGCCCTACCGCTCGGCCGCCCGCGAAGCCATTGCCCGCGTGGCAGCGCGCACCGACCTCTCGGACGACGTGCGCGAAATCGTTTCGCGCGCCTTGCAAGACTGAGCCCGGCGCCTCTTTTTTTCACATCTCATCTTTGAGTCTTCAACATGTCTAAACGCATCAGCCTCACGCAGTACCTGATCGAACAGCAACGTGGCGCTGCCCAGTTGCCCCCGCAATTGCGCCTGCTCATCGAAGTGGTCGCCCGTGCTTGCAAGAGCATCGCCATCAGCGTCAACAAGGGCGCTTTGGGTGACGTGCTGGGCACCGCCGGCAGCGAGAACGTGCAGGGCGAAGTCCAAAAGAAGCTGGACATCATCGCCAACGAGGTGCTGATCGAAGCCAACGAATGGGGCGGCCACTTGGCGGGCATGGCCTCTGAAGAGATGGACGACATGCACGCCGTGCCCTTGCACTACCCGCAAGGCGAATACCTGCTGCTGTTTGACCCCCTTGATGGCTCGTCCAACATCGACGTCAACGTCAGCATTGGCACCATTTTCTCGGTCCTCAAGCACCAAGGTGGTGAGGTCAGCAACGACAGCTTCTTGCAAGCTGGCACCGAGCAAGTGTGCGCTGGCTACTGCGTTTACGGCCCCCAGACCACCCTGGTGCTGACCGTCGGCCGGCGTGGCGATGTTCACGCTGGACCGCGAGCAAGGCTCCTTCGTGCTCACGCAAGACCAAGTCCAGATCCCGGCAGACACCAAAGAGTTCGCCATCAACATGTCGAACATGCGCCACTGGGCCGACCCGGTCAAGCGCTACATCGACGAGTGCCTGCAAGGCAAAGAAGGCGTTCGCGGCAAAGACTTCAACATGCGCTGGGTGGCCTCGATGGTGGCCGACGTGCACCGCATCCTGACCCGTGGCGGCGTGTTCATGTACCCATGGGACAAGCGCGAGCCGACCAAGCCTGGCAAGCTGCGCCTGCTGTACGAAGCCAACCCCATGAGCTTCTTGGTTGAGCAAGCCGGTGGCGCCTCGACCAACGGCCTGCAGCGCATCATGGAGTTGAAGCCCGGCCAGTTGCACGAGCGCGTCAGCGTCGTGTTGGGCTCGAAGAACGAGGTCGATCGCGTCACGGCGTATCACCGAGAAGCCAAGTGATCTGCGCGCGGGGTGAAAATCCCGTGCTAAAATAGCGGGCTTGGACGCCGGTGTAGCTCAGTCGGTAGAGCAGCTCATTCGTAATGAGAAGGTCGAGGGTTCGATTCCTTTCTCCGGCACCATTAGATTTCCCCAAGTCCTTGATTCGTAAGGACTTTCGGGGTTGAGGGCAGGGTGATCCGTGGTAGAACTGTGGTAGTTCTGTCCATGCGCATCACCCTCGGTCCCCTGTCAGTGAAGATCAAGTACGTTTTCAGTCGCGGCACAACAACGTTTTATCAACGTGCAGTGCCCACCGACCTCCGCTCCCGTTATCCCGGCCCCAACATCAAGGTGAACCTTGGCACCACGGACCCCATCAAGGTGGCCCGCATGGTGGACAAGCTGAACCGCAAGTACGAAGCGGAATGGGCTGGCCTACGGGCTGCGCCTGAGTCCTCCCCTGATGCCCTGAAGGCCCACGCTAGGGACTTCCTCAAAGCCTGGGGGCTTGAGCCTGGATCGCCCGACAACCACCCGCAGGCCGTCGAACTGCTTCACAGCTTCATTGACGACAAGCGGGTGGCATATGCCGCTGGTGATGAGCGCGTGTACCGCAGCGCCGGGGATGATGAGTTTCTGACTCCCACTGAGATGACGGCCGGGAGGCTGTTGCACGGGGCCCGGTACGACACCATCACGGATGCCCTAGAGGTGTACTTGGGATTCAACACGCGGACCGTGGGGCGTGAGAAGTTTGAGACCTACCAGAGGCGGGCATTCGCATCCCTTGTCGCAGTCTGTGGTGACAAGGACGTGAAGGCGTTCACCCGTGCAGATGCTCACTTGTTCGTGTCCAAGACGTTGGAGGCCGGTAACAAGACCGGGACAGTGAAGCGGCGGGTAAACACTTTTCGCGCCATCTGGAGTGCCTATGCGCGGGAGAAAGCCCCCGGCTTGCATAACCCCTGGGAGCGTCTGCCCATCCGAGGGCAAGGCGAGGACGCAACGAAGCGGAAGCCTTTCACCCAGGACCAGTTGAAGGCCCTGTGGGTGGCCTGCCGGGAGCGTGATGACGACATGCGCTGGGTGGTCGCCATGCTGTTGGATACAGGGGCTCGCCTTGCTGAGGTGGTCGGGCTGGCCCTAGCTGACATTAAGCTGAACGACCCCGTGCCACACATCCTCATCCAGCCACATCCCTGGCGTACTGTGAAGACGAAGCTGGCGCGGGAGGTTCCCCTCCACGGTGCCGCTCTGTGGGCCGCAAAGCGTGTCATGGCGACGGCCAAGGAAGGGCAGGTGTTTGCCTTCCCCCGATACACAGACGCCACTGGATGCCGCGCCACGGCGGCTTCGGGGGCTTTGGTGAAATGGGTCAAAGGGCAGGGCATCGACCGGGTGATGCACGAACTGCGGCACACGATGAAGGATCGTCTGAGGGCCGTTCAGTG
>JAVLFO010000794.1:0-8071 GCA_046052805.1 Aquabacterium sp.
TTGCGCAGTGGCCCGTGAAGGTGGCCGAGATGTCGCGCTTCCGCTCCGCCAAGGAAATCAAAGGCGCCATGCAGGGCCTGGAAGACGGCACCATCGACATCGTCGTGGGCACGCACAAGCTGCTGAGCGAATCGGTCAAGTTCAAGCGCCTAGGGCTGCTCATCATCGACGAAGAGCACCGTTTCGGCGTGCGCCACAAGGAGGCCATCAAGGCCATGCGCGCCGACATCGATGTGCTCACGCTCACGGCCACCCCCATCCCTCGCACCCTGGGCATGGCCATGGAAGGCCTGCGCGACCTCAGCGTGATCGCCACCGCACCGCAGCGCCGTCTGGCCATCAAGACCTTCGTCAGGTCGGAGGGCTCCAGCGTGATCCGCGAGGCCATCTTGCGCGAGCTCAAGCGCGGCGGTCAGGTCTACTTCCTGCACAACGAGGTCGAGACCATCGAGAACCGGCGCGACAAGCTGATGGAACTGGTGCCCGAAGCCCGCATCGCCATTGCCCACGGGCAGATGCCCGAACGCGAACTCGAACACGTGATGCGCGACTTTGTGGCCCAACGCCACAACGTGCTGCTGTGCTCCACCATCATCGAGACCGGCATCGACGTGCCGAGCGCCAACACCATCGTGATGAGCCGCGCCGACAAGTTCGGCCTGGCCCAGTTGCACCAGCTGCGTGGCCGCGTCGGGCGGAGCCACCACCAGGCCTACGCTTATTTGCTGGTGCCCGATGTGGAAGGCCTGACCAAGCAAGCCGCCCAACGCCTGGACGCCATCCAGAACATGGAAGAGCTGGGCTCGGGCTTTTACCTGGCCATGCACGACCTGGAGATTCGCGGTGCCGGCGAGGTGCTGGGCGACAACCAGAGCGGCAACATGATGGAAGTGGGCTTCCAGCTCTACAACGAGATGCTGGGCGAGGCCGTTCGCTCGCTCAAGTCAGGCAAGGAGCCTGATTTGCTGTCGCCACTGGGCCTGTTTGGCGCCAACACCGACATCAACCTGCATGCGCCCGCGCTGCTGCCCGATGCCTATTGCGGCGACGTGCATGTGCGCCTGAGCCTGTACAAGCGCATCGCCACCGCCGACTCGGTCGACAAGATCGAGACCATGCTCGAAGAGATCGTCGACCGCTTTGGCAAGCTGCCGCCGCAAGCCCAGGCCTTGTTCGACACGCACAAGCTGCGCGTGCTGGCCAAGCCTTACGGCGTGATCAAGATCGATGCGGCACCGGGCATCATCAACGTGACCTTCAAGCCCAACCCACCGGTCGAGCCCATGCGCATCATCGAGCTGGTGCAAAAGAACAAGCACATCAAGCTGGCGGGCAATGACAAGCTGCGCATTGAAAAGGCCTTGTCTGACCCGAAAGACAGGGCCGAGTACGTGCGCGGCTTGCTCAAAGCGCTCGGCCAACCCATTCAGGTTTAAGCCGATACCGGTGTGCAACGTGGCCCATTCGACTGCCCAGCCATCGCGCGACACAACGGTGCCTCGCGCACCCTCAACCGGGACCTGCGTCATGCCTTTTCAACAAGCCAAGCCTTTCGTTTTTGGTGCCAGCGCCCCTGCACCCCAAGCCAAGCCCATCAGCGATGCCGATCGCCGCTATGCAGCCAAGCTGTTCACTGAAGGGGCCTTCACCGAACTCGAGGTCTTCGCGCGCAAGCTGACTCTCAAACACGCGCAGGACGGTGTGGGCTGGAAGCTGCTGGGCGCGGCTTTGCAACAGCTGGGGCGGATCGGTGACGCGCTGGCCCCCTCGCAGCAGGCGGCCAAGCTGCTGCCACACGATGCCGAGTCGTTCAACAACCTGGCGTGCATTCAGCAAAACCTGGGCAACTTTGAGCTGGCCGAGGCTTGCTTCAGGCATGCCGTGGCCTTGCAGCCCACCTACCAGGTGGCCACGGTGTTGCTCGCCGACGTGCTGCGCATCCAAGGCAAGCGTGACGAGTCGCTGGCGTTTTACCAGCGCGCCCAACAACTGGCCCCACAAGACGGCTACATCGCCCACCACGTTGCGGCCTTGTCGGCACAGCAAACCGAGCGCGCACCAGCGCACTATGTGGCCATGGCCTTTGATGGCTACGCCAGCACCTTTGAAGACCACTTGCAAACCACGCTGGCCTACCATGTGCCTGAGCAGCTCGCAGCCATGCTGACCGAGCACGCAGACGCGTCTGCCGCCCCATGGGATGTGCTGGACCTGGGTTGCGGCACAGGCCTGGTCGGTGCTGCCCTGGCCCCCAAGGCGGGCAAGCTGGTGGGCGTCGACTTGTCACAAGGCATGCTGGCCAAGGCCCATGCGCGCGGCATCTACCAACAACTCGTTTGCGACGACCTGTTGACCATGATGCGTGCCGAGCCCTCGGGCAGTTGGGATGTGATCACCTCGGCCGACGTGTTCATCTACATCGGCAAGCTCGACGAGGTCATTGCGGAAGCCAAGCGCTTGCTGCGCCCACGTGGGATGCTGGCTTTCTCGATCGAAACCATTGAAGCTGCGCGCACAGGCGACGCGGCCACGGCCCAGAACATGGACTACCAGCTGGAGGTGACGGGCCGCTACAGCCAGTCTGAGAAGTACCTGAACCAACTCGCTCTTGATAACGGCTTTGCGCAAGAGGTCACGACCGCCACGGTGTTGCGCCAAGAATCAGGCACCCCTGTGCCCGGCCGCTTGGTCTTGTGGCGCGCCTGACAAAGGCCCAGGCCACAACAGTGGCCTGAACCCCAAGCCCGAGAGGGCCTTAGCCCTTCAAACCAGGCGCCTTCACCCCAAGCACCTTTGCGCCCAGCGCCTCGGCCACCTCGATGCCATCAACCCCGGCCGACATGATGCCGCCGGCATAACCCGCGCCCTCACCTGCGGGGTACAGGCCCTTGACGTTGAGGCTCTGAAAGTCGCGGCCCCGGGTGATGCGCAAGGGCGACGAAGTGCGTGTTTCAACCCCCGTGAGCACGGCATCGGGCATCGAAAAGCCTTTGATCTGTTTCTCAAACGCGGGCAAGGCTTCGCGAATGGCGTCCAGGCAGTACTCGGGCAGGCTGCCGTTGCCCTTCTGGGCCAGATCGGTCAGGTGCACGCCAGGCTTGTACGAGGGCTCGACGTTGCCCAGCACCTTGCTGCGCTGGCGCTTGATGAAATCGCCCACCAGGGCACCTGGCGCCATGTAGCCGCCCTCACCCAACTCGTAAGCGCGCGACTCCCAAAACCGCTGGAAGGCCATGCCATCGAGCGGGCTGACTGGGCCCTCTGCCTTGCCCTCTTGCCGATAGTCTTGCGGCGAGATGCCCACCACGATGCCCGCGTTGGCGTTGCGCTCATTGCGTGAGTACTGGCTCATGCCGTTGGTGACCACGCGGTTGGGCTCGGATGTGGCGGCCACCACCGTGCCACCTGGGCACATGCAGAAGCTGTAAACCGCGCGCCCATTGCTGGCATGGTGCACCAGCTTGTAATCGGCGGCGCCCAAGATCTCGTTGCCCGCATTGGGGCCAAAACGCGCCCGGTCGATCACACCTTGCGGGTGCTCGATGCGGTAGCCGATCGAAAAGGGCTTGGCCTCCATGTAGACGCCACGTTCGTGCAACATCGTGAACGTGTCGCGCGCACTGTGGCCCAGCGCCAGCACCACCTGGTCGGTGCGGATGTGCTCACCGCTGGCCAGGGTCACGCCACGGATGTGACGCTCGCCTTCTTTGCCCTCGATCAACACATCGGTGACATGCTGCTCGAAGCGGATCTCGCCGCCCAACGCCTCGATGTCGGCCCGCATTTTCTCGACCATGCTCACCAGGCGGAAAGTGCCGATGTGCGGCTTGGCCACGTACAAAATCTCTTCAGGCGCCCCGGCCTTGACGAACTCGGTCAGCACCTTGCGCGTGAGGTGACGCGGGTCAGAAATCTGGCTCCACAGCTTGCCGTCCGAGAACGTGCCAGCGCCCCCTTCGCCGAATTGCACGTTCGACTCTGGGTTGAGCACCTTCTGGCGCCACAAGCCCCAAGTGTCTTTGGTGCGTTGGCGCACCTCTTTGCCACGCTCCAGCACGATCGGACGCAAACCCATCTGCGCCAAGATCAAAGCTGCAAAGATGCCGCAAGGCCCAAAGCCAACCACCACCGGGCGATGCCGCTCACCGCTGAAGTGATCAGCGGTCGCATGGCCCACGAATTGGTAGGACGTGTCTGGCGTGGCGCGCACGTGCGGATCGCCCGCAAACTGGCTCAGCAAGCTGGCTTGCAGCGCCTCGCTTTTGAGTTCGCAGTCGATCGTGTAGATCAGGACGATGGCGGTTTTCTTACGCGCGTCGTAGCTGCGCTTGAAAACGGTGAAATCGAGCAGGTCGGCGCTCTCGATGCCCAATCGGGCCAGGATGGCCGGGCGCAGGGCATCGGCATCGTGGCTCAGGGGCAGGCGCAATTCAGTGAGTCGGAGCATGGGCAAGATTTTCAACCAGAACCCGCTTGATCAGCCGCCCGCAGCCGCATCAAGCCGGCAAGAGCCTTTGCACCAGGGGGTGCATCACGCGTTTTTCGGTGCCAATGGCGAAAAATTGCTCCTCCACCCCCTCACACGGCGCCAAGTGCTGCACGTCATACCGGGTGATCAGCTTGTCGTGCACCCATTGCGCCGCCGGGAACACGCCCATGCCCGCCGAGCCAAAGGTGGCCAGCAAAGCGCTGTCTTGAAACTCACCGACCACATTGGGGCGGATGCCCTGGCGCTCGAACCACTGGTCCAGACGCGCCCGCACCGAGGCGTGCTGCGTGGGCAGCAACACGGGCACCTTCGCCAAGCTGTGTGGAAAGTCCGCCATGGCCTGGTCCACCCAGGTGGCAGGCCCATACCAAGCCACCGGCGAGGCCCCCAGGCTGTGGCTGTACACCTTGAGGTTGGGGTTGGGTGGCTGTGCCCGGTCGGTCAGGACCACGTCGAGCTTGTGCAGCGCCAGTTCGGCCAGCAAGCCTTCGAAGCGTTCTTCGTGGCAGATCAGGTGCAAATCGGGCGTTTGGATCACAGGCTGCAGCAGTCGCCGCACCAACAGCTTGGGCAGGCTGTCTGAAATGCCCACCGCCAGGCGAACACCAGGTCGGGCCACGACATCGCGCACCAGCTCGGGCAGTTGTGAGCCCAACTGAAAGATCTGCTCGGCCTGCTTGAGCGCGGCCTGCCCCGCTTCGGTCAGCGCCACGCCGCGCCCTGCGGGTTTGAGCAAGACGCAGCCCAGCTCGCGTTCCAGCTCTCGCACCTGCGCGCTGACGGTTTGCACCGCCATGCCCAGGCGCTCGGCAGCACGGGCCATGCCGCCCTCTTTGGCCACGACCCAGAAGTAATACAGATGCCGGTAGTTGAATGCGAGGCTCATGTTTCGCTTTTTACGAACAAACACTCAATCATTGTCTGCTTTTTCAAAAGCCTGTGCATCCCTAAGCTGTGCCCATCGTTGTTCTCAAACGGAGCTTTCAGCATGAACACCCCATCCGACCCACGCTTCTCGCCCCAGGCCGCCCAAACGGTGAGCTACACCATGGTGGGCGACGCCAGCGCCCCTCTCAGCCAAGCACGCCAAGCGGCCTCGAAGGTGCTGCGCCAAACGCATGCCCTGCTGTCGATGACGCTGCTGTTCAGCGCCGGTGTGGCCGCCGCCAGCGTGGCCAACGGGTGGGCAGCACCTGGCTTGATCTTGACGCTGGTGGGCTACTTCGGCCTGCTGTTCGCGGTGCACAAGCTGCAAAACAGCGCCTGGGGCTTGGCTGCCGTGTTCGCCTTGACCGGCTTCATGGGCTACAGCCTGGGGCCCGTGCTGAGCAAGGTGCTGAGCCTGCCAGGTGGCGCTGACACGATCACCCTGGCCCTGGCCAGCACCGGCGCCACCTTCTTGGCCATGTCCGCTTACGGCATGACCACCAAGCGTGACCTGAGCTTCCTGGGCGGCTTTTTGTTCGCCGGCATGGTGATCGCCCTGGTGGCCGGCCTGGCTGGCGCCTTCTTGCAGATCCCTGCACTGTCCTTGGCCGTGTCCGCCATGGTGGCCTTGTTGTCGGCTGGCTTGATCTTGTTTGAAACCCAACAGATCTTGCAAGGCGGCCAAACCAACTATGTGCTGGCCACGGTGAACCTGTACGTCTCGCTCTTCAACCTCTTCACCAGCTTGCTCAGCCTGTTTGGCATCGGCAGCTCTGACGACTGAACCCATCCCTGA
Source organism: Aquabacterium sp. (assembly GCA_046052805.1). Lineage (GTDB taxonomy): Bacteria > Pseudomonadota > Gammaproteobacteria > Burkholderiales > Burkholderiaceae_C > Aquabacterium. Next base: position 6,213 of record JAVLFO010000794.1, read on the forward strand.
CCACTGCTTTGACAAGGAGTTTTGACATGCGCAACTACCCGCAAAACAGCCCCCAAGCCGCTGCCCGCATCCTGACGCTGACCATGCTCGCCGATGGGCATGTCAGCCAAAGCGAGCTCGACACCCTCGACCGCCTGGACGCCAGCACGGCGCTGGGCCTGCCACAGCAGCAATTGCACGAGGTGGTGCACGCGGTTTGCGAGGATCTGGTCACCCAGTCCAACGGCGCTTGGTGCAGCGCCTTCCAGCTGGACCCCAACACGCTCAAGTCGCTGCTGACCGAGGTGGACGACCCGACCCTGCGCCACAAGATCTGGGATCTGTGTGTGTCGATCGCCCAGGCAGACGGCCACATGGCCGAGGGCGAATCGCAGGTGCTCCGGCAAGTGCTCAAGCAGTGGAACCTGCACCGCAACTGAACGCATTGAACTGAACCGACGCAAGAAAGGCCTCTCGTGGACACCCTTTTGATCTGGCTGGACCAACCCTTCATGGGCACCGCCACCTGGCTCTGGTTGAGCTTCATGGCCATCGTGGCCACCTTGTTGGCCCTGGACCTGGGCGTGCTGCACAAGGAAGAACGCGAAATCGGGGTCCGCGAGAGCCTGCTGCTGTCGGCCGGCTACATCAGTGTGGCGGCCCTGTTTGGCGCCTGGGTCTGGTGGCAACAAGGTGCTGCAAAGGGCACGGAGTACTTCACGGGCTTCATGATCGAGAAGTCGCTGTCGATGGACAACGTCTTCGTGATCGCCATGGTGTTCACCTACTTCGCCATTCCACGGGTGTTGCAGCACCGCGTGCTGTTCTGGGGCATTTTGGGCGTGCTGGTGCTGCGCGCCATCATGATCGCGCTGGGCGCCGCCCTCATCCACGAGTTCAGCTGGATCTTGTATGTGTTCGGCGCCTTCCTGGTCGTCACGGGCATCAAGATGTGGCGCACGGCCAGCGAAATGCCCGACATCGGCAACAACCCCGTGCTGCTGTGGCTGCGTCGCCATCTGCGGGTGACCGATGAACTGCATGGCCAAGCCTTCATCGTGCACAAGCCGCACCCCACCACGGGCAAAACCGTGCGCTGGGCCACGCCGCTGCTGCTGGCGCTGTGCCTGATCGAGTGCCTGGACTTGGTGTTTGCTGTGGACTCGGTGCCAGCGATCTTCTCGATCACCAACGACCCGTTCATTGTCTACACGAGCAATGTGTTCGCCATCTTGGGCTTGCGCGCGCTGTACTTCGCCTTGGCTGCGATGGTGCATCGCTTCCATTACCTGAAATACGCTTTGGCCCTGGTGCTGGTCTTCATTGGCATGAAGATCTTCTTGGTGGGCTTGATCGGCAAGATCCCTGCCGTTGTGTCACTGGGCATCACCTTTGGCCTGATCGCAGGCGGTGTGCTGGTGTCTTTGTGGAAGACGAGGCCGGGTGCCTCAACTTCAGTGCCGCTCATCCCGAGCGACTCGCACCCACAGGCCTGAGCCCATGAGCGCGGTCTCGCCAGGGCTCAACCCTGGTGGCAACGCTTGCCGGCGTTCTTCTTGCTGCGGGTGTGCGAACCGCGCTCGAGGCTGCGCTTTTGGCCCTTGCCGCGGGTCAGGGTGACGCCGTTGGGAGGAACGGGACGGGGCGTGGCTTTGCGCTGGGCTTCGGTTTGGATCTTGTTGGCCATGGTCGGCTCCGGTGAAAGAATGATCAAACCTGCGATTAGGCCACAAAGCGGGGCCGGTTCGGTGTGAAGTGGCCTCTGGCGTGCATTTTTCGACCCTCAAATGGCATGCAAAGGCGAAGCAAGCGGCGTCAAACCTTCGTGCCTTGCCTTGAGCGAGGTTGGGCACTGAGCGGGCCTTGCGCGGCCAAGGCGT